>NZ_JBEOXI010000149.1:0-21050 GCF_040296465.1 Streptomyces sp. NPDC002130 | reverse complement strand
GAAGCCGGTCCAGTTGCTGCCGCCGTCGGTGGAGTATGCGCCGTCCTGCGCGCCGCCACGGCCGACGCGGACCATCATCGTGGGCTTGGACTGGGCGAAGTCGATGTCGGTGCTGTTGGTCATCATCGGGTTCTTCAGCCGCCCGGAGGGCACCTTGGTCAGGGAGTCGTGCCGGAAGCCGCCCTGGTCGCCCATGGAGGTGATGACGATGGCGCCGCCGGGCGGGGCGATCGCGTCCAGCAGGGCGGTCTCCTCCAGCCCTCGGGCGCCCATGCTCCAGCGGCTGGTGCCGCCGCTGTCGGAGGCGCCTGCGTTCTTGCTGCGCAGGATGCCGTTGCCGGTGCCGTACAGCACGTGCCCGGAGTTGAAGGGATCGATGGCCAGGGCGGTCATCCAGTGCCCGGTGTGGGTGCCGACGTAAGGAGCGGCGGAGGCGTTGCGCACCGACTTGTCGGCCAGTGCCCTCCAGTTGGCGCCGCCGTCGGTGGTCCGGTAGATCTCGTCCTCGGGCCACCAGCGGCCGAGGGTGGTGACCATCACCGTGGAGGGCTTGCGCGGGTCGACGGCCAGACCGGAGAACCCGTAGTCGCCCTGGGACGGGGAGATGTTCTTCCACGCCCCGCGGGCCGGCGTGTACTTCCACACGGAGCCCGCCGTCACGCCGTTGGGTCCGAGGTTGTTGGTGTACGTCAGGTACAGCGAGCCGTCACCGGAGAGCACGCCGTGCTGTGGCAGTTGGCCGGTGGGCTGCCCGGAGACGGCCTGCCAGGTGCTGCCGCCGTCGGTGGAGCGGTACAGGGAGGTGGACCTGTCGTTGACGCCGACGTAGATCGTCTTGCTGCCGGCCGGGCCGTACGTCACGAAGGAGATGCCCGCGCCGCTGCCCGCCCCGTCCTTGACGGGGAACGACGAGACCTGGCGCCATGTCACACCGTGGTCGGTGCTGCGCCACAGGCCGTTCTTGCGGGTGCCCAGCAGCAGGTTGCCGTTGTCCGCGGGGTCGACCACGAGCCGTTCGCCCGCGCCGCGGCCGTCCTCGTTGGCGCCCAGCTTGAACGGCAGATCGGTGCGCTTGAAGGTGCGGCCCCGGTCGGTGGAGCGCAGGATCGCGCCGTTGCCCGCCCAGTCGTTGGTGTAGGTGCCCGCCCCGAGGTAGAGCCGCTTGGGGTCGACGGGGTCGGTGGCCACCGAGTCGATGCCCAGGAGGTTCCAGTCCTTCTCGCCGATCCAGTCGGTCAGCGGGATCCACTGCTCGGCGGCGGTGTCCCAGCGGTAGGCGCCGCCCATGTCGGTGCGCGCGTACAGCAGGCCTTTCTCCTTCTGGTTGAACACCAGACCGGTGACGTAACCGCCGCCCACCACCTGGGCGTTCTTCCACACATACGGTCCGGCCGACGCCTTGGTCAGCGTGCCGCCGGTCCCGGACGCCTGGGCCGCGCCCGTCTTCACCAGCTTCCACTGCTGGTTGCTGCCGCCCTTGGCGGGATACTGGACAACCGCCGCGCCCTGGGCGGTGGAGCCCCCGGAGGCGTCCAGGACCTGACCGCTCCTGCGGGAGGTGAAGGTGACGGCGTCGGAGCCGCTCACATCGCTGATCCGCCACTCCTGGGAGGCGGAGGAGGTGTCGGTCTGCTGCTCCGCGGCGGCCCCTTGAGCGGTCGAATTGCCCGCTATGCCCAGCACCTTGCCGCTGTTGCGGTTCACCAGCTCGTAGTAGCCGTCACCGGTGGGCTTCAGCCTCCACTCCTGGTTGGCGGTGTTCTGGTCGGTCCACTGCTGGATGCGAGTGCCGTCGGCGGTGGAGAAGGCGTCGACGTCCATCACCTTGCCGCTGTGCACGGAGACCAGCTGGTAGTAGGCATCGCCGTCGACCGTCGCGGCCTGCGAGTCCTCCTGCACGAACAGGAGGTACGGCACGACGACGGCGGGCACACCGAGCAGCAGGACGGTGGTGGTCCAGCGGCGGCGGTGCCGCCCGCGGCGCCTGCCGCTCGTGGGGTTGTTCATGGGGAGGCGTTCTCCTTGCATACCGTTCACCAGAGGAAGGCGAATCCGGGCACCGCAGTGGCCGGATCCGACCCCTTGTGGTCACAGGCGCCCCACAAGGTTGCCGCGAGCCGGGAACTTGTTTGCGGACTGCACGCGGCCGACCTGACGACGCACTGCACGGGGTCATGGCGACCTCGTACATCGGTTACCTGGACCGGCGACGCGAGGGGGCGGAGCCCGGCGGTCGGTCGTAGGGGCGGCACAGGCGTACGGGCCCGGCCTCGACTTAGACGTCGCTTCTTTTGACGGCTCTTGGTCGAGCTGTGCAGGGATACTGCTGTGGTGCTGTTGACGTGGATCGCTGAGGTAGCGGACGAACCTCTGGTGCTGGAGCCGGCTGACCGGCGGGTGGAGTGGGAGACCAACACCTGGTCGCTGGGTACGGCTGACGAGGACAGGAGTTCGCTGTCCGTCGCCGACGTGGTGGCTGCCTTCGAGCGGACTGCTGCTGCCATCCGGGAACGCATCCGCGATCTGGGCTTCTCCGGGGTGGCGACGTTCTACGTATGGCACGACAAACAGGCAGGACAGCTCCGGTGCTCGACCGGTTCTGTGCCCCGGGATGCGTTGCCGTTCAGAGGCAGCTATGTGGCTTCCGACGACCTCGGTCCGGTCGTCGAGGGATTTCTGGCCGACAGCGAGCCAGGCTTCATCGCCTGGTCGGACCTGGACGACGCGCAGAGCCTCTCAGAACAGACCGAGACCGAGCCGGAGATCAAGCCCCTCGGTGTCTGGGTCAGCAGCGTCGGAGCCTCACACTGACTGGTGATGCCCGTCCACACGGACGAGTCGGCGGTGACAGATGAGGGCTGCGGCTATGCCGGCGAAGGCAAGGAAATGTTCTGCCTTGCGTTCGTAGCGGCGATGGAGCCGACGGCAGCCGGCGAGCCAGGACACGGTCCTCTCGACAACCCATCGGTGGCGGCCAAGCCGCTGCGAGGGCTCAATCCCTTTGCGGACTACGCGATGGCGGATGCCCCGCTTGCGGAGCCACGGCGCAGGTGGTCATAGTCGTAGCCCTTGTCGCCGTGCAGCTTCGACGGGCGGCGGCGACGGGGTCCGCGGGGAGAACGAATGGGCGGGATGCCACGCACGAGGGGCTGAAGGCCCTGGCTGTCGTGCATGTTGGCAGCCGAGATGCCCAGCGACAGTGGGAGCCCGTTCCGGTCCGTGATCAGGTGGATTTTCGATCCCAGCTTGCCGCGGTCGGTCGGATTCGGTCCGGTCAATGGCCCCCTTTTGCTGCCCGGAGGCTGACAGAGTCGATCGCGCACCGCGACCAGTCGAGCTCACCGCGGGCGCCGAGTTCGTCGAGGACGACACGGTGGAGCCTTGCCCAGACGCGGGCCCGGCTCCACTGGGCGAACCGCCGGTAGACCGTCTGCCAGCTCGGACCGAACACCGGTGGAAGTTGCCGCCAGGTGCAGCCCGAGGTGGCCACGAAGATGATTGCGGCCAGGGCCTCGCGGTCACGATCACGTCGCCGCGGGACACCCAGGACAGCGAGGTGCGGATACTTGCCCGCACCTCGCTGCCCTTGCCTCCGCAGGGGTCAGTCGGCCGATGGCGGTGTCTTCGGTGCGCGCAGCAGGGCGCCGATCGCCGCGGCGACAACGACGACACTCACGGCGATCAGGGAAGCGGACAGACCGTCCATGAAAGCGCTCTTGACGCCGTCGGCGAGGGCCTCACCCCGGGCGCCGAGTTGGTCGGCGACGTAGAGGCCGGCGGCTGCCGAGTGGCGTACGGACTCGGCTGCTTCGGCGGGGAGTTGGGCGACCGAGTCGGGCAGGGAGGGTCGGTAGTGGCTGCCGTAGATCACGAGGGCGGGCGCGGCCTGCTGCTGGTCGCGCAACTCGCCGAGCACTGCGATCGGGCCACCGCCGGAGACAGCGGGACCGAAGACTTCCAGGACGGCGTAGCCATGGTGGTCGGCTCTCTGGATGTGGGTCGGAGCTAGCCGAGCCTCTGCGCACGCCGTTCGGCGCCGAGGCGGGCGTAGTGGTCGATGAGGTCGGGGTTGTCCACGGCGGCCGGGTTGACGACCTGCTCGACCGGGGCGCCCTGGAGCAGGCGTTTGATCGGGACTTCGAGCTTCTTGCCAGTGCGGGTGTGCGGGATGGCCGGCACCTCGATGATCTCGTCGGGGACGTGGCGGGGTGAGGCGCCGGTGCGGATGGCCTCGCGGATGCGGTCGCTCAGCGCGTCGTCCAGTTCGGCGCCGGCCGCGAGGACCACGAACAGGGGCATCCAGTAGCCGCCGTCCGGCTCCTCCGCACCGATGACCACGGCTTCGGTGATCTCGGGAAGACGTTCGACGGCATCGTGGATATCGGCGCTGCCCAGCCGTACGCCGTTGCGGTTGAGCGTGGAGTCGGAGCGGCCGTGCACGATCACCGAGCCATGGGAGGTGAGGGTGATCCAGTCGCCGTGCCGCCACACACCGGGATAACTGGAGAAGTACGCCTCGCGATAGCGGGCACCGTCGGGATCGTTCCAGAAGTACAGCGGCATGGACGGCATCGGGCGGGTGACGACCAGTTCGCCGACCTGGTCCACGACCGGGAAGCCCTCGGCGTCGTACGCGGCCAGCGCCACGCCCAAGTGAGGTGAAGACAACTCGCCTGCCCAGACAGGGGTGTTGGGCGCGCTGCCCGCGAAGCCGGACACCACGTCCGTGCCGCCGCTGATGGACGCCAGGAGCACGTGGTCGCCGACGTGGTCGCGGACCCAGGGGTAGGCGGAGGCCGGCAGGGCGGAGCCGGTGCAGCCGACCACTCGGATCGACGACAGGTCGTGGACGGACGGGTCGATGCCGAACTTGGCCATGCCCAGCAGGTACTGGGGACTGGTGCCGAAGACGGTCACCTGGTGGCGGTCCGCCAGCTTCCACAGGAGGTCCGGCTCGGCCAGGGGCGCCGGACTGCCATCGTACGTGCAGGTCGTGGCGCCCGTCAGGAGGGTGGAGACGACGAGGTTCCACATCATCCAGTGGGTGGTGGTGTACCACAGGAGACGGTCGCCGGGGCCCAGGTCGGACTGGAGGGCGAGGGTCTTGAGGTGCTCCAGCAGGACACCGCCGTGGCCGTGGACGATGCCCTTGGGCAGGCCGGTCGTGCCGGAGGAGAAGACGACCCAGAGGGGGTGGTCGAACGGCACGGGCGCCCACGTGAGTTCCTCGGTGCGCGTCGCCGTCTCCTCCCACGGGAGGACCAGCGACGGGTAGGTGGCCGACAGTCCGGAGAGGCCGACGTGGTCGACCAGTACGGTGGCCTTCAACGTCGGCAGAGCTCGGGCCAGTTCGAGGGTGGCCTCCCGGCGGTCATGCGTGGTGCCGTTGAACAGGTAGCCGTCGGCGGCGATCAGCACGGTGGGTTCGAGCTGGGCGAAACGGTCGGCGGCGGCCTTGGGAGCGAAGTCCTGCCCGCATACCGACCACACGGCCCCCAGGCTCGCCGCGGCAAGGAACGCGACGATCGCGTGCGGCGTGTTGGGCAGGTAGCCGACGACGCGGTCGCCCTGCCCCACGCCCAGCTCGCGCAGGGTCGCCGCGACCGATGCGACCTGGGCGCGCAGGCGGCCTCCGGTCACCTCGTACCCGGAACCCGTCTCGTCCAGGGCGACGATCGCCGGGTCGTCCTCCGTGAGATCGCGCAGGGCATGGTGGGCGTAGTTGAGGGTGGCGCCGGAGAACCAGCGGGCACCGGGCATGGTCTCCTCGGCCAGGACCCGCTCGTGCGGCGTCTCCGCGTCGATGTCGAAGTACTCCCACACCGCTCCCCAGAAGCCTTCCAGGTCGGTGACCGACCAGCGGTGCAGGGCGGAGTAGTCCGAGAGGTCGGCTTCGACGCCCCGGTGCCGGGCGGCCCAGCGGCCGAAGTCGGCGATCCGGCTGCGTGCGGCGGCTTCCGGGTCCGGGGTCCAGAAGGGACGGCTGTACGGCGTGGTCATCGCGCGGAACTCCTCGACAGGGGTGCGGATACGGGCTGTTCGACGGGCCCGCGGGTGGTGCACAGCAGGGGCGCCCAGGCGGCGGTGCCGGTGAAGTGGCCGCCGCCGGTCGGGACGACGTCCATCACGACGCGATCGGGGCGCAGCAGGACGGCGTCGGCACGGCCTGCGCGCAGCCAGGCGGCGAGGTTGCCGTCGTCGCCGGTCTCGTGTACGTCGACGACCCGGGCGCCGAGTCCGTCGGTGAGCGCACGCAGTGAGGGCGGCAGCGGGACCGCGGTCAGCACGGCGAAGGAGTCGCCGAGGACGTCATCGAGACGGACATGTTGTCCACCTTCGGTGGTCACCCTGGGCTGCGGGCAGAAAGTCCCGCCGAGCCGGCTGCGGCGTACGAGCGGACCAACCCGCAGCGGGCGGCCGAGGTCCCGGCTCGCCCTGTCCGTCACCCCGGGGATGCGGCAGGCCGCGGCGACGGCGGTGCGGCGCAGGGCGGCCGCGCGGTCCTGGCCGCCGGTCATGGCCCAGCCGGTGGCGACCGCGAGGCGGATCACACGGCGGGCGTGGGGCTTGCGTTCCCGCTCGTAGGTGTCCAGCAGCCCTTCGTCGGCGCCCTGCTTCAGGACGCGGGCGAGCTTCCAGGTCAGGTTGTAGGCGTCGCGCAGCCCCGAGCACAGGCCCTGTCCGACGAAGGGCGGGGTGAGATGGGCGGCGTCGCCGAGGAGGAAGACGCGGCCGAGGCGCCAGCGGTCGGCGATGCGGGCCCGGAAGGTGTACCGGGCCTGCCGGATGACGTGGAAGTCGTCGGCAGGGGAGAGGCGGGAGAGGTCCACCCAGGGGGCGACCAGCTCGCGCAGTCGCTCCCACCCGTAGGGGCCGTCGAGGCCCTCCCCCGCACGGAGCCGGAACTCCCAGCGGTAGCGGTCCTCGCCGATGCGCATGAAGGTGGCCGGGCGGTGCGGGTCGCAGACCTGGTCGACGCCTTCCCAACAGCGGACGGCGGCTTTTGTCGTCACGTCGATGACGGTCCAGTGTTCCTCGAAGCGCAGGTCCTCCCACCCCGCGCCGATCGCGTCGCGGGTGAGGCTGCCCGCGCCGTCGCAGCCGAGCACGACGTCCGCGAGCAGCAGGTGCTCGCCGTCGTCGTCGCGGTAGGTGACGCGGACCGGTCCATCGGCAGGCTGCTCGACCGCCGTCACCTCGACCCCGCCCCGCAGCTCGCACTCCGGGCGGCGGGCGAGTGCCTCGCGCAGCAGCCGCTCCAGCTCGGGCTGGTCGAACATGCTGGTCTGCGGGAAGCCGTGGTGGCCGTGCGGGGACCGCGGGAACTCGGCGATCACTCGGTGCCGGGCGTCCAGCAGCCGCAGTCCACGCGCGGGACGGGCGATGGCGGCGAACTCGTCGGCGATTCCGGCGACCTGGAGGATCCTGCGTACCTCGTCGTCGGTGGCGACGGCACGCGGCAGGGGGTAGACGTCCTGGTGGCGTTCGAGGACGACGGTACGCACCCCACGCCGGGCGAGCAGCAGGGCGGCGGTCACGCCGACGGGCCCGGCGCCGACGATTACCACGGGTACGTCTGCCGAGTTGTGCTGGACGGTCATGTGCGGCTCACTTCGGGTCTCAGTGCGCGTCGGCCACGGGCGTGCGCTGCTCGCCCAGGTCGATCCGGCCGTCCGGCGTGGCGATGGAGGCGGTGACGAGATCGCCGTGCCGCAGGTAGTGGGGGTTCTTGGCCTGGGACTTGAAGAACGCCTTCCACTTCACCGCGGGCGGCAGCAGCGCACCGATCTTCTCGACCGGCTTCGGCGGGGCCTTGAGGGCCGTACCGCCGGGGGTGCCGGTGAGCAGCAGATCGCCGGGGTCGAGGGTCTGGAAGCGGGCCAGGAGGGTGAGGGCCTGTGCCGGGAGGACGATCATGTCGGCGAGGGTGCGGTCCTGGCGCAGTTCGCCGTTGACGGACAGCTTCAGCCGCAGGTCGAGGAGGTGGGCGAAGTCCTCAGGCTCCAGCAGGGCGAGGTACGGCCCGGTCGGAGTGAAGGTGGGGTACGACTTGCTCTCGTAGAACTGCGTCTTGGTCAGCTGGACCTCACGGGCGCTGACGTCGTTGGTGACCACGAGCCCGGCCACGTACGACGGCAGGTCCCCCTCCTCGACGACCGTGCCGATGGGCAGCGGGGCCCCCATGACCAGGCCGAGTTCGATCTCGTAGTCGAGGAACTTCACATGGGAGGGGCGGACGATGGCCTCGCCCGGGCCGCTGACCGAGCCGGACGCCTTGCGGAAGAAGGCGGGCGGGATGTCGCCGGTGAAGCCCGAATCACGGGCGTGGCTGCGGTAGTTGACCATCTGGCAGACCACCCGGCAAGGCGTGGTGACCGGTGAGAGGACGACGAGGTCGGCGACCGGCGTGCCTGCCTTACCCGAAAGTGCTGCCTCTCGTACGGCCGCACGGTCGGCGATCAGCTCGGCGGTGGTGACGGCCTTGGTGTCGACGGGGACGGCGCGCTCGGTGGGGGTCCCCCCCGCTCGAGCGGAGTCGAGAGCTTGGGGGAGGACGACCCACCAGCCGTCGGCGGTGCGCAGGACGTTGGTGCTCATGAGTTCATCGCTTTCATCAGGCCCAGGAGACGTTCGGGGTCCAGTTCGTTGTCGCCGCGCAGGGCGCGCAGCACCTCGCGGACCTTGGCGGGGGACGGGCTCGCGCCCAGGAAGTCCCGAGTGACCGGCGGACCCCACTGGGCCAGCCCGCTCGCCGACATCGGCGCCCAGCCGGGCTCGACGTCGCAGGAGAACAGGTCGCCGTCGGCGAAGTGCTCCAGCATGAAGTGGTCGGGGTCGCGCCAGTAGTCGAAGAGCTGGCTGCCCTGGATGTGCCGGCCGATGCCCCAACTGCGCTTGTAGCCGCGCTCGGCCAGGTACTTGCCGCCCGCTGCGATCGAGTCCAGGTCAGTGACCTGGTAGGCGGAGTGGACGTACCCCGTCCCCGGTCCCAAGTGCATCGCGAGCGTGTGGTGGTCGGCGGGCACGCTGCCCAGATCGCAACGGATGAACGCCATCGTCGGGCCGCGCCCGCGCTGCCCGTCCAGGAAGAGGAAGTCCGACACGATCATCCCGAGCGTGTCCAGATACCAGTCCAGGGCACGGGCGAACACCCGTGTCTCCAGCACCACATGACCCAGCCGCTGGATCCGGGACGGCTCCCGCGGTGGGCGCTGCGTGGCGTTGACACGACGGTGATCCGTGCCGAAGTTGAGGAGCAGCGGCCGCTGTCCCGGCAGTTCGGGGAGCTGTTCGGCGCAGTGCACGACCCGCACCGGGAAGCCGGACGGGTCGAGCAGGTCGACCACCTTGCCGCCGCCGGGCACGTCCGCGTCCCGTACGGCCGTCCCGGTCGCCCGCGCCAGCCGGTCCAGGTCGGCCCGCTCTGCCGCCCGGAACACCGGGCCGATGAAACGGGACGTACGACCGCGCCGGATCACCATGCAGGGCGGGCCGGCGAAGGTACCCCGCAGCCACAGCTCGCTCTCCGTGCGGGCGGCGATGCCGAACCCGAAGTCCCGGGCGAAGACTTCCGCCCGGGCCAGGTCGGGCTTCTCGAACTCCAGCCACGCCAGGTCCGCCACCTTGATCACGGGGTTCCGGGAGCGACCGGGATGTTCGCCGCGCAGGGCGCCCTGCTCGCTGTGGAGGTCCTGGTGGGGCGTCGCGACGGCGGCTTGGGCCACGCGCGTTTCAGACATGGTGCCCTCCGAGCAACATTGCCGTAATGAGGAAATCATCATCACTGACAGGATCCTCGTCAATAGGCAAGCCGCTATGAGATGAGGATTTCATCAGAACTGTGGCAGTGGTGGATTCCGCAGCTACACTCGGCTCATGCCCACGTCAGCCCCGCCCAGCAACCGGTTCGAGCGGCGCCGCGCCGAGACCCGCAGGGCACTCGTCCGCGCCGCCCGGCAGATCCTCGCCGAGACCGGGGACACCGGCGCCAGCATCCAGGCGATCGCCGAGCGCGCCGACGTCGGCTTCGGCTCCTTCTACAACCACTTCGAGTCAAAGACGGAGCTGTTCGAGGCGGCGGTGACGGACGCCCTGGAGGAGTTCGGCCAGACCTTCGACGAGCGGCTGACCGGGATCGACGACCCCGCGGAACTCGTCGCCGCCGGCTTCCGGCTCAGCGCCCGCATGGCCGAGTCCCACCCGGAGCTCATGCAGGTCCTGCGCCGCCGGGGCCTCGGCCACCTCCACTCGGAAAACGGTCTGGTCATCCGGGCTCTGCGCGATCTCCAGGTCGGCATCGCCTCCGGCCGCTTCACGTCCGTCGAGCCGGTCGTGGCCCTGTCCGCGCTGGGCGGGACCCTGCTGTCCCTGGTGGAGCTGAGGTTCGCCCGCCCCGACCTGGACGGCGACGAGGCCGCGGTGAACCTCGCCGAGATGGTCCTGCGCATGCTGGGCGTCCCATCGGACGACGCCCACGAGGTCGCCCGGCGCCCGCTGCCCGATCTGGTCTGACGATCTGGCACCGCAGGTGGGCCGCCGGCCACGCGAAGGAAGCGCGCCAATGGAGTGGAGTCGCGGCAGCGCATCCTCGACGCGGCGGCGGAGATTGCAGGCGAGCGCGGATACGAGCGCACGTTGGTGACCAGCTCGCTGATCACCAGCTCTGCGGTGTGCACCAGCTCGTCGTCCAGTTCCGCCTTCCAGCCGGCTACCGCGTCCACCGTCTGTCGGGCGAAGTACGGCTGGTCTGAGCTCGGTTGGGCAGGCAGGATCGGCGACGGCGGAAGGGCCCGTGGCAGATGGCCGAAGCACACAGTGAAGCAAGACGGATCGGCGACGCCATCCGTCGGGCACGGGTGTTACAGCGACGCTCGCAGAAGGACGTCGCCGCCGCGCTCGGCTACCACCAGTCCAAGGTGAGCCGTCTGGAGAGCGGCCGTGGCACGGAGGACAACCGTGTCCTGCGTGCCGTATCGCAGGAACTCAAGGTTCCGCCCGAGCGGCTGGGCCTCGCCTCTGCGCCCGATGCCTCCACCGCCGATCCTGAACCAGAAGACATGCACCGCCGTACCTTCGATGCGGATGGGCTGGCCGGTGAAGAGCCGCTTCATGGCCTCGCGAAGCGAAGTTGGACGATCCCGCAGGGCAGGGCGTCGACGCCGTACGCCCCATCCGCGACGAGATCGAGGACCGAGTCGAGTGACCGCAAAGGGGCTCCTGAATGCCTCTGCGGTGATCGCTCTACCTCGACTCAGGGCACACAGAGAGCACGCCACCCCCAAATTGGTCTAGACAACAAGCAAACCCCAGGCCATTGACCTGGGGTTTCATCATGGAGCGGGTGACGAGAATCGAACTCGCGCTCTCAGCTTGGGAAGCTGTGACACTTTAGGGCTGGGCAGAGGTCTGACCTGGGCGAACGGCTGGACTGCGGTCTATGCGGGCTGGTTTGCTTTCACCGTGGTTCCCTGCTGTTCCCCGCTCGTTCTGGTGCGCTTGTGGTGCGGACTCAAGGCGGCGCCCGTCGATGGCAGGATGGCCAGCTCCGTCAGCAGGCCACGACCTCGACGGGGCGGTGTCCAGCGGGCCCTTGAAGACAAGCCTGTTCCGGCGTCGCTGTATGGGCGCGGATGAAGGAGACAGTTGCGTGGACACCCTTTCGGTGACGCTGATCTCGGCGTTAACCTCCGGTGCCATCTCCATGGGGCTCGTGTGGCTGACCAGCCATCAGCAACGGCGAGATAGCAAACGCACTCAACGCGAGACTCAGAACCTCTCGTATCTCAACCCCCTCAGGTGGCACACCGCAGAAGCTCATCACCGGCTCTCGCTCTACGCCACTGCTGTGGACCGGCATGGCTTCTATCGACCGGCTCAGGTCCTCAACGAACCGCAGGAAGTCGACGGAAAGAGCCCCGCTTGGTTTGCCGGGACGGGCGTCGCGCTGGTTTCAAGCATCTGGATGACTTCCTGTCTGTTCGCCCAGATGACTCGCACGCGTCACGACATACCGTTCCTGCGCTTGCCGGGAAAGGATGACACGAAACTTTCCGCCCTGATATTGAAGGTCCACGTAGCTTTCGCCGCCTGTGACGTCTACTACGCGACGCAGTCAAGCATCGGTACCGACGTCTTTCTTGAACCTGAAGGACGACTCAGGAGCTATAGAGAATTTTGCGACCTCCTTTCGCAACCGGATCGGAGGGTGTGGGCAGACCCCCTCATCTGGTTCCACCTCGCCATCGCTAATGGTGAGCGCCGCCCCGACCTCCAGCGCGCCTTGGACGCGCTCCAAGAGTTGTCTGGGTTCCTCGACGAGGGCCTTGCCGGCGGCGCGTCCCTGCAAGCGCGCTGGGACGCGGAGCTCTAGGACAAGCCGCGGCGGCAGCCCGTGATGATGGCTGACAGGCCCTTAGCGTGGGAAGCTGAGGTGATCTTCAGGGCGTTGCAGTGCTGACCTGTGGTGGAGCGAGTTCGGCGTCCCGTTGATCACTGATCTGGTTTCCCGTGTTCCCCGTGGTTCCCCGCAGGATCTGGCACGGGTCTGGCACGAGCCTCTGCTCTCGGTGACGAGGCGTATGGCCGCGGCAGCTCCCCGTCTGTTTGCCTCATGGACGTCCAAGCTGGCACGTGCCACAGTCATCAGGTGGATTGGATGTCTCCGGCTTCGGCGTTGTTAGGGGCCGTCATCGGCGCAGGTAGCACGCTCTTGGCGCAACGCGGGCAGTGGCAGCAACAGTTGGCCGCGCAAGATCGGAATGTCCGCCGTCAGTTGTACGGCGAGTACTTGTCAACACTTCACGGAGCTGGCGAGCGCCTACACCAGCTTGCTGCACGGGTGAAAAGGCCAGGCCAAGACGCTCTCCTGGAAGCGGCCCACGATGCCTTCGGGGCCGACGCTCTGTACTCCTTGAGGGCACAGCTTGTGATCAGTGCCCCGGCACCGGTGGTGGAGCAAGTATGGGCATCAATGATCGCCATGCGCGACTTACGCGATTGCGTGGGGCGCGGAGATCTACTCGGCACTGACGCATACGCGACGGCTGGGCGAGCGGTAAGGGATAGCCAACAGTGCCTGCGCGACGTGATGCGCGCAGATTTGGCCGGCCGACGTCAGGTCCTCTAGTCCCTGGTCGTGCCTGCGACACCCGCTTTAGGAGTTCGATCCGAAGGGCTTCGCGGCGCTCGGATGCGAGGGGCGAGCGGCCGCCGCATGTCGTTCGTGGTTGCTGCTGTCTGCCCTCGTTGATGTCAGGTGTGGATGTCAGGCAGGGGGCTTGATCGGGTCCTCGGAGATCTGCCGCGCGAGCTCGTCGATGACCTGAGGTACGACTCGTTGAGCGTCTTCGTCCTGCAGTGCCCGGACGAGAGCCTGATGGACTGTCGCGTATGGATGCCCGGCGTGGGAGGCACGTGTTCGGTCGACGGCTCGTTCGATCTTCGCCAGATGGGCCGCCACTATCGGCATCGCCTTCTCGTACTCGCTTGGGTCCGTGGTCATGGGCACAGCCGATCAGCGGGGACCGATGTGGTCAAGGTCGGTAGGAGCCCTCAGCTTGGGAAGCTGCGAGCATTTGGCGCCTACCCGGGTAATGACCTGGGGGAACGCCCCGGTTGCTGCCTCCTCAGGCTGGACCGCTTTCACCGTGATTCCCTGCTGTTCCCCGCCTCATCTGGTGCGCTTGTGGTGCGGCACACGGCTCTGACGGACTGGCAGGCGCATCAGGAGATGGCGCTTGGACGCTCTGACCAGTCGACTGATGTCGTCGCGGGTCTTCACCCTGCGCTGGTCGAGTTCGGTCCTGCTGTCCGTCTTGGGCAGGGCCGTGACGTCCGCAAGTGCAGCTTCTGCCGCCTTGCTCAAGGCGTCGTCATCGGTGAGATCTGCACCCGGAGGAGGGCCTCTTGCGCGTTGGAACGCAGGTCGTATGCGCGGACTCGCACCACGCTGGGGTCCTCGTGTGGCGGTTGTTCGTGTTCGCAGAACCAGAGATGTACCAGGAAGCGGCGGTAGTTGATGAGTGCGCCAGCATAAGCGGAGTAAGCATCGAGTCGCTCCTGCCTTTTCGCGGGGGTTTCCCGTCCCAATGTGTGCTGAATGCGTTCCGCAGGGATGCCCTCCTGGCAAGGCGTCTGCTGCGGGCTGGAGGCAGTGACTGTTCAGGCAGCCTGGTGGGTCATACCCAGGTCTGACCCTGCGGTTCAGCTCCTGGTCCGACGCCCCGCAGGGGCGGCGAAGGCATCGTCGTCGGTATGACGAACCCGGAGACATCCATGGCCATCCCGGTCACGACGATCGGCGTCCGACTGCATGGCGCGTTGCCTGTGGAGCGGTTGGAGGCCACCGGCTTTCCCGGACGTTGGGTGGGCGGGTCTGCCATGGTGCTCGGCCCACTCCTGATGCTGACCGGCGCGTTGTTGCGGGCCCGCTTCCACTTCTTCTACCCCGATCAACTCGCCGCGTACGAGCGGCACCCCACCCTGATGGCCACCGCATACGGCCTCTTTGCCGCGGGCAGCCTGCTGCTCTGGCCCGCCGTGGCCGTGGTGGCCGCACGGATCGGGGCCCGCAGTGCCGGTTGGGGACTGTGGGGCGGGGTGCTGGTCATGTTTGGACTCTTCGCCCGCGCCTTCCACGCCGGAGTGGACCATCTGGCCTTTCAGCTCGTGCGTTCCGAGGGAGCTGGGCCCGCCACCGAAGCGGTCTCCGCCGGCTACGGCGCCTTCCACGTCTTCGCCACGCTGAACCTCGCCATCCTCTCCGGGTGGATCGTCCTTGCCCTCGGCGCCTGGCGCACCGGGGTGCTCGGCCCGGTCCGCGCTGCCGCACTCGGCCTCACAGCGGCGCTGCCCCTCGGCGTACTCAAGGGGACCACCCCCCTGTCGCTGGTGGCCCTGGCAGGACTGTGCGCCGCACTGGTGCCGCTGGGCCTGGTGCTACTGCGTGAAGCGCCCCGCCCCAGCCGGGCGGCGGTGCTGCGCTGGGTGCCGCTGACCCTGGTCACGCTCGGACTGATGGTGCTGCTCGGACAGGCCGGTTGAGTGCACACGTCCAAGTACGGTCGGACCATGAAGCCCAAGCGGCAGCGCCATCTCTACGCCCTCGACCTCTGCGCGGCCCTGGCCCTGACCGCCGTATACATCGGCTTCGCCCGGCTGACCGCCGACGACGGCCAGCCCGTCTACACAGGACCGTTCTGGCTCGGCTGTCTGATCGCCGCCGCTGTCGGCCTGCCGATCGCCGTACGCCGCCGTCGGCCGCTCGCAGTCCTGGTGACCGTGCTGGCCGCACTGACCACGGCGTCGCTGCTCGACATCCCCCGCGAGCCGTACGCCGCCGCCGGGCTCGCCGCCTACCTCGTCGGACTGGCCGAACCCACCCGCCGGTCCGTGCCCGCACTCGCGATGACGCTGCCGGTGGCGGGCGGTGCCGTGTATCTCGGCGAGGCGGTGGTCACTCCCGCCGAATACGGGCGGGGTGCCGTTGGAGTGGCCGGTCTCGTGCTCCTGGTGATCGGCGGGGCCTGGGGCGCGGGGTTCACCGTGCGCAGCCGCCGGGCTGGGGCCGTCCGGGAACAGCGGCGCCGGTCGGAGCACGCACTGGCCGAGGAACGCCTGCGGATCGCCCGGGAGTTGCACGACATCGTCTCGCACAACCTCAGCCTGATCGCTGTCAAGGCGGGTGTCGCCGGGCACGTGGCGGAGGCCGACCCGCAGGAGGCGCGGGCCGCCCTCAAGGCCATCGAGGAGACAAGCCGTTCCGCGCTGGCCGAGATGCGGCGCACGCTCGGCGTACTGCGCACCGAGGGCGCACCCCTGGGGCCTGCACCGGGCCTCGACCGCCTCGACTCGCTCGCGGCCGAGGCGAACCGGGCAGGGGTGGACGTCGACCTGACGGTGCGCGCCGCGGAGGCTCTGGCCGAGGGAACCCAACTGACCGTCTACCGGATCGTCCAGGAGTCCCTCACCAACGCGGTCCGGCACGCCGCCCCGACCCGCTGCCAGGTCACCGTCGAGGCGGATGAACGAGAGATCCGCATCGACATCGCGGACGAGGGACCACCGTCCGCACCCGGGCATCCCGTCCGCGAACTGCCGGGCGGACACGGACTCTTGGGAATACGTGAACGGGTGATGATGTACGGCGGCAGCTTCGAGGCGGGCCCCCGGCCGGAGGGCGGCTTCGCGGTGTCCGTCCGCCTGCCCACCGAAGGGAACCAGCAGCCATGACCGACGTGCCCCCGGTCCGGGTACTGATCGCCGACGACCAGGCGATGGTGCGCGGCAGCTTCCGGGTCCTCGTCGACCACACGCCCGGCATGACAGCCGTGGGCGAGGCCGCGAACGGAGCGGAGGCCGTCGAACTCGCCCGCCGTGAACGGCCGGACGTCGTGCTCATGGACATCCGCATGCCGGACCTCGACGGCATCGAGGCGACCCGGCTGATCTGCTCGGACCCGGTGCTGTCCGGCGTCCGGGTCCTCATCCTCACCACCTTCGACCTGGACGAGTACGTCTACGCCGCCCTGCGCGCCGGCGCCGCGGGCTTTCTGCTCAAGGACACTCCGCCCTCAGAGGTCCTCACCGCCGTCGGCGTCGTAGCCGCGGGCGAGGCACTGCTCGCTCCCTCGGTGACCCGCCGCCTGATCGCGGAGTTCGCCCGCCGCCCGGAGCCTGCACGCCCACCCAGCCGCTCGCTGGACGGAGTCACCGACCGGGAGTTGGAGGTGCTCGGCCTGATCGCGCGGGGGTTGTCCAACACGGAGATCGCAGAGCACCTCCATCTGAGCCTGGCCACGGTCAAGACCCATATCGGACGCTTGCTCACCAAGCTGCGTGCGCGCGACCGTGCCCAGCTCGTGATAGTCGCCTACGAGACCGGGCTCGTGGGCGACAGCCGACGTGGAGTGTGACGTTGGGACGGCCCTCATCAGAGGCCCGAGGTGCACACCTCATGGGTGCACGGTCCGATGCGACCGGAGCAGCTGGCCGGCCTTCGCCGCCGAGACGTCGACCTGGACAACCTCCGCGTCCGCGTCCGCGTCCGTGTCGCCGAGCCCGAGCGAACGAACGGCAGACGCGCTCCCGGCGAGACCAAATCCGATGCGGGCATTCGCACGGTCGTCCTCCCGGCCTTCCTCCACAAGGAAGTGAAGCGGCACCTCGCTTGGTACGCCGAGCAGGGACCCGAAGGCCTGTTATTCGTGGGGGAGAAGGGCGCCCCCTTCCGGCGCACCTCCTTCGGCCGGAAGTGGCGCCGTGCTCGCGCGGTCGCCGGCCTCCCGGACGGCTTCCGCTTCTACGACCTCCGCCACAACGGGCACACCCTGTCGACCCGCTCCGGCGCCACCCTCAAGGACACGATGGTCCGTGCCGGGCAGTCCTCCGAGAAGGCCGCGCTGATCTATCAGCACTCCGACGAGGAGCGGCAGCGGGAGGTGGCCGCCGGGCTCGACGACCTCGTGCGCGCCGAGCGTGCGAAGTCCCACAAGGACAGCCCCGCGCACCACAGTGAGGAGGCTGCCGAGAGCTAATGGTGCGGTTATGGTGCGCGACCGGCCCACCGGTCTAGACAACAAAGAACCCCCGGGTCTCTGACCTGGGGGTTTCATATGGAGCGGGTGACGAGAATCGAACTCGCGCTCTCAGCTTGGGAAGCTGATGTTCTACCATTAAACTACACCCGCGTAAGACGCCGACCGAGTCGGTGTCCGAGCGATCGCCACTTTACCTCATGTCAGGCCCCCGGTGTTGATGCCGCGGGGCCTGAGGGCGTTTCAGGGATGGGATGCGGCTGCGGGGGAACGGAGTTGGGGCGTACGGTGGGAGGGCGTGAGAGGGCCCGGGCGGGACCGGAGTGCCGCCTGTAAGGCCGTCCCTTTGATCCCGTACTGTGGCTTTTGTCGTCAGGCAAGCAACAGCCAGACGCGGCTCTTGGGGAAGGGACTCTTGGACTTGATGGAGCGCACCGTCGTCCGTTGTGCCGATGGGCACGTGTTCAGCACCGCTTCGTTCCCGATGCAGCAGGCCGAGCGGCTCGGCCCCGGGCGGCTGCTTCGGTGCCCGCGATGTGCGCGGCTCCGGAGCGTGGTGCCCGTCAGCTATCAGAAGCGGTAGCGGCGGCAACAGCTGCAGCGGCGGCAGCCGTAGCAGCAGGTGACGGACACAGCAGCAGACAGCAACAGGCACAAGGCGCGCGGAGACGTCCGGTTGTGGTCGCTCCGCGCGCCTTGCGTATCCTCGGGACGTGCTTCTCTCAGACAAGGACATCCGGGCCGAGATCGACGCCGGACGGGTGCGGATCGATCCGTATGACGACGCGATGGTGCAACCGTCGAGCATCGATGTGCGGCTGGACCGCTACTTCCGGGTGTTCGAGAATCACCGGTACCCGCACATCGACCCCGCCATCGAGCAGGCCGATCTGACCCGGCTCGTGGAGCCGGAGGGCGACGAGCCGTTCATCCTGCACCCCGGGGAGTTCGTCCTCGCCAGCACCTACGAGGTCATCACGCTGCCCGACGACCTCGCCTCCCGCCTCGAGGGCAAGAGCTCGCTGGGGCGGCTGGGGCTGGTCACGCATTCGACGGCCGGCTTCATCGACCCGGGTTTCAGCGGGCACGTGACCCTGGAGCTGTCCAACCTCGCCACCCTGCCCATCAAGCTCTGGCCGGGCATGAAGATCGGGCAGCTGTGCATGTTCAAGCTGAGCTCGCCCGCCGACTTCCCGTACGGCAGCGAGCGGTACGGGTCCCGGTACCAGGGGCAGCGCGGGCCGACCGCCTCCCGGTCCTTCCTCAACTTCCACCGGACCCAGGTGTGAGCGACATGAACACCGATGCCGTACGCGAGAACCTGACCTACGAGAAGTTCGGCGTCGCCGTGCGCGAGCTCGCGCAGGCCATCGCCGACGACGGCTACCAGCCCGACGTGGTCCTCAGCATCGCCCGCGGCGGCGTCTTCGTGGCCGGCGGGCTCGCCTACGCCCTCGACTGCAAGAACATCCACCTGGTGAACGTGGAGTTCTACACCGGTGTGGGGACGACCCTCGAGATGCCGGTCATGCTCGCGCCCGTGCCGAACGTGATCGACTTCTCGCAGAAGAAGGTGCTGATCACCGACGACGTCGCCGACACCGGCAAGACGCTCAAGCTGGTGCGCGACTTCTGCCTCGACACCGTCGCCGAGGTGCGCAGCGCCGTCGTCTACGAGAAGTCGCAGTCGCTGGTGAAGTGCGAGTACGTGTGGAAGCGCACCGACGACTGGCTCAACTTCCCGTGGAGTGTCGAACCGCCGGTGGTGCGTCGGGCGGGGCAGGTTCTCGACGCCTGACCAGCCAGATCAGAGACAGAGAGAGGGGCTCCCCGTGGGGAGCCCCTCTCTCGTATCCGCTGAGCCTCAGACCGTGCCCAGCTTCACGATCGACAGCAGCGCGATCAGCTGGATCGCCGACGCGCCCAGCGCCTTCGGCCAGGGCAGGTCGTGGGAGCGGCCGACCATGAGGGTCAGCAGGACGCCGCCCGCGACCCACGTGGCCCAGCCCAGCAGCTGGACGAACATCGCGTCGCCGCCCGCGAACATCGCGAAGACCAGGCGCGGCGCGTCCGTGAGGGACATGATCAGCATCGACAGGCCGACCGTGGGCTGCCAGGCGCCGTCGCCGCCGAGCTGGCGGGCCAGGGTGTGGGTCACCACGCCCAGGACGAACGCGCTGAGCACCATCGCCACGGCCGTCGTCAGGACGATCGGCACCGCGTTCGACAGTGTGGCGTTTATCGCATCCTTGCGGGCGCCGTCGAAGCCGAAGACGGCGAGCAGGCCGTAGAGGAACGTGACGATGAGGGCCGGGCCCCACATCGAGTAGTCCCGCATCTGCAGGAACGTCTGGCTGGGGGCGAGGACGATCCCCCGGAGCAGGGCCTTCCAGTGCAGGCGCGGGCCGACCGGGCCGGGTGCCGGGGCCGCCGAGCCGGCGCGGTAGGTGTCGCCCTGGGTGTAGGGGTCGTCGCCGACCGAGAAGGCCTGGGTGTGGCCCGGGTTGTTCGCCGCGTACGGGTCGGCCGGACCCTGCGGGCCGGGCGGGTACGCGCCGTCACCGAAGTACTCCGGCTCGCCCCGGCCGCCGTAGCCGCCGCCGTGTGCGGCGTTCGGCTGCGGCCACGTGGGGCCGCCGCCGTTGCCGTACGGCTGCTGCTGCGGGTACGGCTGCGGCGCCGGCGGGGAGCCGTACGGCGGTCCCTGCGGCGTCTGCTGCCCGTACGGAGGGTTGTGCGGTCGCGTCTGAGGAGCGCCGTTGTTCCGGCCGCGTCCGATCCTGAATCCAGCCACGTCTTCGAACGTACCTGGTCCCCGGCGGTGGCGTGCCGGGCCCGGGCTTCCGGGCCCGGCTTTGCGGCCGAGCTGTGACATCCCTTAAGGGGAAGGGGCTTTGGGCGTCCGTGGGGTGTCGGGGTTGGGCCGTAAGGGCCTCGCCCGGGTCCGCCGGAGTGGGCCCGGCGGATTCGCCCGGGCCCACTCGGCCGGCGTCAGTCGGGGAGGGCGCCGCCCAGTTCCGGCAGGACGATCGCGCCGGTCTTCGTCGGGACCGTGCTCGTGCCGGGCATGAGCAGCGCGCCGCTCGCCGCGCCGACGGCCAGGTCGGCCCTGCCGTCGGCGGTCAGGTCGCGCAGGCGCAGGGTGTAGCCGAAGGCGGTGTGGGAGTCGGCCGGGCCGAGCACCGTCTGGGCGATCCACGAGGAGCGCGCGCCGCTGAGGCCGCCGGAGCCGCCGCGGAACACGTGGACGCCGCCCTGGTCCTGGTCGCCCGCCACATCCTCGTGCGGGACGCCGACCGCGAGGTCCGCGTAACCGTCGCCGTTGGTGTCGGCGGCCGAGATCGCGTAGCCGAAGTCGTCGCCCGCCTCGGGGCTGCCGGAGACGCCGGAGGTGGCCTGGGTGAGGGTGGCCGAGGTGCCTGGGCCCGACGACGTGCCGCGCCAGATCGTGACCGCGCCCTTGCCGTTGTCCTTGTCCGGCACGCCGAGGACGATGTCGCCGTAGCCGTTCTTGTC
>NZ_JBEOXI010000148.1:0-21148 GCF_040296465.1 Streptomyces sp. NPDC002130 | reverse complement strand
ACGGCATCCGGCTGCTCACGGTCTCGCCGTCCGACGAGTCCCTCGAGTCCGTCTTACGATCATCTGATGCGACCAGCAAGACTCCCCGACGGCTTCGGCATTCGGTTGGACCCCAAGGTGCGCACGTACTCGGGCGGCCGGGTGCTCATCGGCGGCTCTCCGACACGGATGCTCAAGCTGGCTCCGACGGCTGCGGCGATGATCGGTGACGGCTTCCTCGAGGTGGTCGATCAGCAGAGCGCTGCGGTTGCTCGGCACCTCCTCGATTCAGGCGTTGCGAATCCTCGTCCGATGTCGACGCCGTCCGCTGCCGATGTCACCGTCGTGATTCCGGTCAAGGACAATCAGGCCGGCGTCGAACGGTTGCTGCCCGTCCTCAAGGATCTGACCGTCATCGTTGTCGACGACGGTTCGGAAGTGCCGGTGGAGCCCCGTCGCGCCTGCCCGGGCACCGGCACCATCACAGTAGTGCGGCACGAGAGCGCCCGCGGACCATCGGCAGCGAGAAACTCGGGATTGCGTTCGGCCCAAACACGTTTCGTAGCTTTCCTCGACTCCGACGTCATACCGCGTGCCGGTTGGCTCGAGTTGATGTTGGGCCACTTCAGCGATCCAGGGGTTGCCCTTGTTGCACCCCGCATCGTCGCCCTCGATCCGTACGGGACGGCGCTGGCGCGGTACGAGAACATGCGATCGTCGCTCGACCTCGGACGCAAGGAAGCTGCGGTGAAGCGTCCTCGTCCAGGTCGCCGGCGAGCTCGTCCTCCAGACCGTCGTCGTCGTCGACGTCGTCGATCTCGTCGTCGAAGACGGCGCTGACGTCGAAGCGGCAGACCACCTGCTGCGGATCGACCTGCTCGAAGGGCGCCTCCAGCCACTCGCCGGGATCGGCCGGTTCGTCCGCCGCCGTCACCCAGAGCGTGGAGTCGCCCTCCTCCAGCCCGAACTCCTTGTGCCGGGAGGCGATCTCGTCGGGCTCGAACTCGCCGAACAGCAGCCCGAGCGCGCCGTGGACCGTCCCGGAGGCCGGGGAACCGTCATCGCCCTCCGCGGCCTCGATCCGCTCTGCCTGCGCCAGCAGGCGCTGCGGTTCGGAGACGGCGTAGTCACGACGGATCAATACGCTCAGCGCGTTGGGTTCCTCGGGGCCCGTGTACGGGGGCAGCGCGTCCTCCGCACCGGGGATCTCGAAGGGCGTGACCTCGTCGTAGCGGTCGTAGAGCAGTTCGTCGTACACCTCTGCGGCCGCGGCCAGCTGGTTGAACGCCTCGAACACGGCCGGGTCGTCCTCCCCCGACCTGCGTTCGACCGCGGCCAAGTGGCGGTCGAGCGCGGTCTTGACCGCCTCGGCGGCGGCGCGTACCTCGGCAGCGGTGGGCTGCGCAGCATCAGACATAGTGCAGACGCTATCCGTACCGGGGCCCAGCCCGCACAATAGATGCGATGCCGGAATACGAATTTGTCGACGTGTACGTGCCGCGCGGGGTCTCCCGCAAGGAAACGGCACGTCTGCTGACGGACCACGCGGAGTACGGACACTGGGAATTGCACCGTCTGAGCCTGCTGCGCGACGGCAGCCGCAAGGTGCGGTTGCGCCGGCGGATCATCCGCCAGGTGCGGGCCACGTGGTGAGCGAGGACGGGGCACGGGAAGAAGGCACATGACGGAACGGGCCCCGCGTCTGCGGGGCCCGTTCCGTTTTTGCGGGCGTGTCAGGCCGAGGCGCGTCCCTTGCGGTAGAGGACCGCGCCCGCGAGCAGCGCGCCCGCGCCGGCCGGCAGGGCCAGGCCGAGCGGCAGGTCGCTGCCGGTGCTGGCGAGCTGGGACTCGCCGTGGGGCTGGGTGACGAACCGGCCGCCCGGCTTGTTGCCGTGCGAGGAGCCGCCCGGGGTCTCGCCGCTCGTGGAGGGCGGAGTGTCCGGAGTACCGGGGTGACCGGGGTGACCGGGCTCACCGGGGTGGCCGGGGTGGCCGGGGTTTCCAGGGTTGCCGGGTTCACCCGGGTTACCAGGGTTGCCCGGGTTACCGGGGTTACCGGGGTGACCAGGGTTCCCGGGTTCGCCCGGATTACCGGGGTTGCCGGGGTTGCCGGGGTTCCCAGGATTGCCCGGGTTGCCCGGGTGCCCCGGGGTTTCATGGCCGCCGCCACCGTTCGAGCAGTCGTTGCCCGTGCTGGGGTTGGCGACGCCGATGACGTCGACACTGTTGCCGCAGACGTTCACCGGCACGTGGACCGGCGCCTGGACGTGGTTGCCCGAACCCACGCCGGGCGAGTCGGTGGCGTGCCCGCTCGCGTGCGAGCCGCCGTGGCCGCCCTGGCTGCCGTGGCCGCCCGACGACTTACCACCGCCCTTGTTGGCGCACGAGTTGCCCACCGACGGGTTGAGCACACCGACGACGTTGACGGTGTTCCCGCACACGTTGACCGGCGCGTACACCGGCGCCTGCACCGAGTTTCCGGAGAGCACGCCGGGTGAGCCCGACGCCGAGCCCTGGGCGCCCGAGTCGGCGTGGGCGGAGCCGCCCGCGGCGGCGATCACGCCGGTCGCGGCCGCCACGGTCATCAGACCCTTGCGGGTGACCTGTCGCATTTACTGAATACCTGCCTTCGACCCTGTCTCGAATTCTTCTCGAATTCCCCGAAAGAAGCGTTCGGTCCCGGAGCGCATGGCACGCACTCCGGGACCGATGGCTTTGGACTCCCCTCAGCGAGGGGAAAGCATCACTTGTTGATGCAGGTGTTGCCGAAGGCGGGGTTCAGCAGCCCGATCACGGAGACCGTGTTGCCGCAGACGTTCACCGGGACGTGAACGGGCACCTGGACAACGTTGCCGGACAGGACGCCCGGGGAGTGCACGGCGGCACCCTGAGCACCCGAGTCGGCGACGGCCAGGCCCGCGCCCGCGAGAACCAGCCCACCGGTGGCAGCCGCAGCAGCGACGACCTTCTTGATCATTATTCCTCCTAGTTGGCAAAGCGACCCATCTTGCGATCGCATTACCTGTAACGAGGAGGGAGTAATGAGGCTACGAGCTTATCGTCGCATTCACTCTTCCCAGTCGATTCCGTACGCGCGAGCGAATACCGGCGTTTCGCAGGGGTGGTTCAGGACAGGTCGATGAAGCGGTCGAGCACCCGGACGCCGAACTGCAGGCCCTCCACCGGCACCCGCTCGTCCACGCCGTGGAACATGCCGGCGAAGTCCAGCTCCGGCGGCAGCTTCAGCGGCACGAAGCCGAAGCCCCGGATGCCCAGGTCGTCGAAGGACTTGGCGTCCGTCCCACCCGAGAGCATGTAGGGGATCGCCTTGGCTGTCGGGTCCTCGGCCAGCAGCGCGGACTGCATCGCCCCCACGAGCGCCCCGTCGAAGGTGGTCTCGACGGCCTTGTCGGCGTGGACGTCCTCGCGGCGCACGTTCGGGCCGAGGATGCGGTCGAGGTCGGCGAGGAACTCCTCCTCGTGGCCGGGCAGGAACCGTCCGTCGACGTGGGCGGTCGCCTCGCCCGGGATGACGTTGACCTTGTAACCGGCGCCGAGCTGGGTCGGGTTGGCCGTGTTGCTCAGGGTCGCGCCGATGAACTTGGCGATGCCGCCGA
This sequence comes from Streptomyces sp. NPDC002130, assembly GCF_040296465.1. Classification (NCBI taxonomy): domain Bacteria; kingdom Bacillati; phylum Actinomycetota; class Actinomycetes; order Kitasatosporales; family Streptomycetaceae; genus Streptomyces; species Streptomyces sp. NPDC002130. Next base: position 17,552 of record NZ_JBEOXI010000148.1, on the reverse strand, counting down.
GCCTGACGAGGGTCGACTCCATGTCCTCCGGGTCGAGTTCGGTGCCGAGCGCGTCCCCGAGCTCGTCGAGGAAGGCCCGGGTGGTCTTGGTCACCCGCACCGGGAACTTGTGCCGTCCCAGCCGCGCGACGGCCTCCGACAGCTCGGTGATCGCGTTGTCCCGGTGGATCATCGATCCGTGCCCGGCGGTACCGGCCACGGTGAGCTTCATCCAGTGCATGCCCTTCTCGGCCGTCTGGATCATGTAGAGCCGCCGCTGCTCGCTGACGGTGAACGAGAACCCGCCCACCTCGCTGATCGCCTCGGTGACGCCCTCGAACAGCTCGGGATGCTTGCGCACGAGGTGCTTGGCGCCGTAGGTGCCGCCCGCCTCCTCGTCGGCGAGGAACGCGAGGACGATGTCGCGCGGGGGCTTGCGCCCGCTGCGCAGCCGGTCGCGGACGACCGCGAGGGTCATCGCGTCCATGTCCTTCATGTCGACGGCCCCGCGGCCCCAGACGCAGCCGTCGGCGACCTCGCCGGAGAAGGGGTGGTGGGTCCAGTCGTCGGCGTTGGCCGGGACGACGTCGGTGTGGCCGTGGATGAGGAGCGCGGGCCGGGAGGGGTCCTCGCCCTCGATCCGGGCCACCGTGGAGGCGCGGCCCGGGTGGGACTCGAAGATCTGCGGTTCGAGTCCGACCTCGGCGAGCTTCTCGGCGACGTACTCGGCCGCCTTCCGCTCGCCCGGACCCGAGTGGTCGCCGTAGTTGCTGGTGTCGATCTGGATCAGCTCGCGGCAGAGGTCCACGACCTCGTCCTCGCCGGTGACGCTCCTGGCCGTGTCCGTCTCGCTCACGTGCTTCCTCCCGGTGTCACTGCTGGTGGGTCCCCCTCATCCTCCCTCTCCCCGGCCCGCACCCCAAGAGCGCTCCCGGCCCGTCACACGCCGTTCACGCCTCGCCCGGGTGCGGACGGGGGGTGATCGGCCACCCCGGAAAGCCTGGTAATGTTTACGTCGTCGCCGCGGGGAGAACCCACGCGACAGACACCTTGTCCGGGTGGCGGAATGGCAGACGCGCTAGCTTGAGGTGCTAGTGCCCTTTATCGGGCGTGGGGGTTCAAGTCCCCCCTCGGACACATGAGGCTGAGGGCCGCGACCGCGAGGTCGCGGCCCTCAGGCGTTTCCGCGGAAAGGTGACCATGACCAGCCGTTCCTGCCCGTGCGGGCTCCCCGAGGCCTACGAGGCCTGCTGCGGCCGGTTCCACTCCGGGGCCACCGCGGCGCCGACCGCTGAGGCGTTGATGCGGTCGCGGTACTGCGCCTTCGTGAAGGGGGACGCCGGGTACCTGCTGCGGACCTGGCATCCGCGGACGCGGCCGGGGCAGCTGGAGCTGGATCCGGGGATGCGGTGGACCGGGCTGGAGATCCTTGGCGCGAGCGGCGGCTCGGCGTTCCACACCACCGGCACCGTGGAGTTCCGGGCGTCGTACCGGGGCGGGTCGCTGCACGAGCGAAGCCGGTTCGAGCGGGTCGACGGGGCCTGGGTGTACGTCGACGGGGACTTCCCGGCGTAGCCGGGGCTACGGCGCCAGGATGTCGAGTTCCTGGAGGGCGCCGACCGTGATCTCGCGGGTCAGTTCCTCCGCGCGGGCGGCGTCGCCCGAGCGGACCGCCTCGGCGACCTGGACGTGCAGGGTGACGGCGGCCGGGTCGGGGTCCTCGAACATCACGTCGTGCTGGGTGCGGCCGGTCAGGACCTCGGCGACGACGTCGCCGAGGCGGGCGAACATCTCGTTGCCGGAGGCTTCCAGGACGACGCGGTGGAACGCGACGTCGTGCAGGAGGTAGCCCTCCAGTTTGTGGCCGCGTGAGTGGGCGACCATGCCGAGGGCGCACTCCGTGAGCTCGGCACACTGCTCGGACGTGGCGTGCCGGGCGGCGAGGCCGGCCGCGACCGGTTCGATGGCCGAGCGCAGCACCGTGAGGGACCGCAGCTGCCGGGGCCGGTCCGCACCGGCCAGGCGCCAGCGGATGACCTGCGGGTCGTAGACGTTCCACTCGGATTTGGGGCGGACCGTCACGCCGACGCGGCGGCGGGACTCGACCAGGTACATGGACTCCAGGACGCGGACCGCCTCACGCATCACGGAGCGTGACACGTCGAAACGCTGGGCGAGCTCGTCGGTGCGCAGGACGCTGCCCGGCGGGTACTCACCCGCCGTGATCTCGGGGCCGAGGGTGTCCAGTACATGGCCGTGCAGCCCCCGGCCCGGTGTGCTCATGCACTCAGCGTACGGGGTAGATCACGGAGACAAAAAGTCAGACTTATTGATGACGAGCTCTTGAATTCGTCGTACCTAATGGGTTTCAGTTGCGTCGACATCACGTGTCGACCTCGGACAGCAGACAGTGAGGCAGCGATGAACACCCCCCACGTCGTCGTGGTCATGGGCGTAGCGGGCACCGGCAAGACCACCATCGGTCCCCTGCTCGCGGCCCGGATCGGCGTTCCCTACGCCGAGGGCGACGACTTCCACCCCGAGGCCAACATCGCCAAGATGTCGGCCGGTACTCCGCTCACCGACGAGGACCGCCTGCCGTGGCTCGACGCCATCGGCGTGTGGGCGCACGGGCGGGCCGGGCTGGGCGGGGTGGTCAGCTGCTCGGCACTGAAGCGGTCGTACCGCGACCGGCTGCGGGCCGCCGCACCCGGCGTGGTCTTCGTGCACCTCGCCGGTGACCGCGCGCTGATCGAGGACCGGATGTCGCACCGGCAGGGGCACTTCATGCCCACGGCGCTGCTCGACTCCCAGTTCGCCACGCTCCAGCCCCTGGAGGCGGACGAGGCGGGGATCGAGGTGAACGTCTCGGGCAGCCCGGAGGAGATCACCCGGCGGGCGGCGCTCGCCCTGGAGGACCTCCCCGAACCCGTCCAGTAGCCCCTGGCGGCCGCTTCCCCCCCTCCCGTACTCCCCCAACGCAAGGGAACCCACCCCGTGACCAGACTCAGCGTCGAGATGCTGGCAGCGGACGCACCCGAGCCGATCACCTCGGCCGGCCACGCTCAGCTGGGCATCGCCGTCCTGGCGGGCATCGCCGTCATCGTCCTGCTCATCACGAAGTTCAAGCTGCACGCCTTCCTGTCCCTGACCCTCGGGTCGCTGGCGCTCGGCGCGATCGCCGGGGCGCCGCTGGACAAGGTGCTCACCAGCTTCAGCACCGGCCTCGGCACCACGGTCGCCGGCGTCGGTGTGCTGATCGCCCTCGGGGCGATCCTCGGCAAGATGCTCGCCGACTCCGGAGGAGCCGACCAGATCGTCGACACCATCCTGGAGAAGGCCGGTGGGCGGTCGATGCCGTGGGCGATGGTGCTGATCGCCTCCGTGATCGGACTGCCGCTGTTCTTCGAGGTCGGCATCGTGCTCCTGATCCCGGTCGTACTGATGGTCGCCAAGCGCGGCAACTACTCGCTGATGCGCATCGGCGTCCCGGCGCTCGCGGGCCTGTCCGTGATGCACGGCCTGGTGCCGCCGCACCCCGGTCCGCTGGTCGCCATCGACGCCGTCGGGGCCGACCTCGGCGTGACGCTGGCGCTCGGCGTCCTGGTCGCCATACCGACCGTGATCATCGCCGGCCCGGTGTTCTCGAAGTACGCGGCCCGCTGGGTCGACGTCCCGGCCCCCGAGAAGATGATCCCGCAGCGCCCCTCCGAGGAGCTCGACAAGCGCCCCGGCTTCGGTGCCACGCTCTTCACCGTGCTGCTTCCGGTGATCCTCATGCTCGCCAAGGCGCTGGTCGACATCGTCGTGGACGACCCCGAGAACCCGGTGCAGCGCGTCTTCGACGTCATCGGCGCCCCGATGATCGCCCTGCTCGCCTCTGTGCTGGTGGGCATCTTCACGCTGCTGCGGCCGGCGGGGTTCTCCAAGGAGCGGCTCTCCCCGCTCGTGGAGAAGAGCCTCATGCCGATCGCGGGCATCCTGCTGATCGTCGGCGCGGGCGGCGGCTTCAAGCAGACGCTGATCGACACCGGTGTGGGCCGGATGGTGCTGGACATCTCGAAGGACTGGGCCATCCCGGCGCTGCTGCTGGCCTGGCTGATCGCGGTGGTGATCCGCCTCGCGACGGGTTCGGCGACGGTGGCGACGGTGTCGGCGGCCGGTCTGGTCGCCCCGCTCGCGGCCGACATGTCGACCACGCACGCCGCCCTGCTCGTCCTCGCCATCGGTGCCGGCTCGCTCTTCTTCAGCCACGTCAACGACGCCGGGTTCTGGATGGTGAAGGAGTACTTCGGGCTGAGTGTCGGCCAGAACATCAAGACCTGGTCCGTGATGGAGACGATCATCTCGGTGGTCGCCGGTGGTCTGGTCCTGCTGTTGTCCCTCGTGATCTAGGAGTGCGGCGATGACGGCTCACCCCCTCTTCGACATCGGCGGCCGTACGGCCCTGGTCACCGGCTCCAGCCGGGGCATCGGACTCGCCCTCGCGCGCGGTCTGGCGGAGGCCGGCTGCACTGTCGTGCTGAACGGACGCGACGAGGAGCGGCTCGCCGAGGCCGCCGCCGGGCTGCCGGGCGACCGGGTGCACACGGCCGCGTTCGACGTGACCGACGGATCATCGGTGGCCTCGGGGGTCGCCGAGGTCGAGGAGCGGGTGGGCCCGCTCGACATCCTCGTCAACAACGCCGGCATGCAACTGCGCGCCCCGCTGCTGGAGTTCGGGGAGTCCGACTGGCACCGGATCCTGGACACCAACCTGACCAGTGCCTTCCTGGTCGGCCGGGAGGCGGCGCGCCGGATGACGGAACGCGGCAACGGGAAGATCATCAACATCTGCTCGCTGCAGAGCGAGGTGGTGCGGCCCGGGATCGCGCCGTACGCCGCCACCAAGGGCGCGCTGAAGATGCTCACCAAGGGCATGTGCGCGGACTGGGGGCCGTACGGGGTGCAGGTCAACGGGCTGGGCCCGGGCTACATCGAGACCGAGCTGACCCGACCGCTGGTGGAGGACGAGGAGTTCAGCGCCTGGGTGCGGCGGCGCACCCCGGCCGGGCGGTGGGGCCGTACGCAGGACCTGGTGGGCGGGGTGCTGTTCCTCGCCTCCCCCGCGGCGGCCTTCGTCAGCGGGCAGGTGCTGTATGTCGACGGCGGTATGACGAGCGTGCTGTGACCTGCCGGGAGGCTTCGATGCTGGGTTGTGTGATCCACGGTCAGGGCGATCTGCGGGTGGCGGAGCTGCCGGTGCCGGAGCCCGGGCCGGGGCAGGCGCTGATCGCCGTGCGGTACGGCGGGGTGTGCGGGTCCGATCTGCACTACTGGCGGCACGGCGGGGTCGGTGACTTCCGGCTGCGGGAGCCGATGGTGCTCGGGCACGAGGTCGTCGGGACGGTTGTGGAGTACGGCCCCGGTGCCGCGGGCCCGGCTCCGGGTACCGCCGTCGCCGTGCATCCGGCGACCCCGTGCGGGGTGTGCCCGGAGTGCGCGGCCGGGCGGCGCAACATCTGCCGCGACACCCGGTACCTCGGGAGTGCTGCGCGGTTTCCGCATGTGCAGGGGGGTTTCGCGGATCGGGTGGTCGTGCCGTCCGGGCAGGTGCGGGCGTTGCCGGACGGGCTGGAGCTGCGGCGGGCGGCGCTGGCCGAGCCCTTTTCGGTCGCTCTGCACGCGGTGCGGCGGGCCGGGGAGGTGGCGGGGCGGCAGGTGCTGGTGACGGGCGCCGGGCCCATCGGGTGTCTGGTGGTAGCGGCGGCGAAGGCGGCCGGGGCGGCGCACGTCACGGTCTCGGATCTGCTGCCCGAGGCGTTGGAGTACGGGCGGATCGCCGGGGCCGGGAGTGCCGTACGGGCCGATGATCCTGATGGCCGTGGGTGGCCGGACGAGGTCGATGTGGCCATCGAGGCGTCCGGGGTGGCCGCGGGGCTGGACGCGTGTCTGCGGCGGGTGCGGCGGGGTGGGGTCGTCGTGCAGCTGGGGATGTTGCCGGCGGGGCACAGTCCGTTCGCGGGGAACCTGGTGGTGAGCCGGGAGATCGAGCTGCGGGGGGCGTTTCGCTTCGACGGTGAGTTCGACGACGCGTTGGCTCTGCTGGCCGGGGAGTCGGCGTTCGACGGGCTGATCAGTGCGGTGATTCCCGTGGGGGAGGCCGAGTCGGCGTTTGCGCTGGCCGCTGACCGGAGCCGGTCGTGCAAGGTGCTGTTGGATTTCTCCCCTTCGCCGTAGGGCTGTATGTCGTCGCGCGGGTGCGGGTGCGTCGTGGTTGTTCGCGCAGTTCCCCGCGCCCCTGAGGTGCGAGAACTACGGGCGCCACAGAGGGTGCTCTCGGTCTGCCCACTCTCTGGTCACCTTGCCTGAGCGCATGCCTCTTCTCGATTCCGGGTCCGCCAGGGCCATGCCGATGTGGCCGGCCAGGACGATGCCGATGGTGAGGGCCAGCCAGTCGTGGACGAAGGTGGCGCTGGTGCGCCAGAGCAGGGGGGTGAGGTGGGTGAACCACATCATCAGGCCCGTGGCGAGCATGACCAGTGTGGCGCCGGCGATCCAGGCGGCGTAGAGCTTCTGCCCGGCGTTGAACTTGGCCGCGGGGCGGGACGCGCGGCGTTTGTCGCGGTGCAGGGCGGCGCGCAGCCAGGTGCGGTCGTGCGGGCCGAAGCGGTTGAGGCGGCCGAGGTCGGCGCGGAACGCCCGGGAGGCGAGGGCGGCCAGGACGGGGACGGGCAGGGCGAGGCCCGACCACTGGTGCAGGGTGACGACCAGGGCGCGGCGGCCGACGAGTTCGGCGAGCTGGGGGATGTAGAGGCAGGCCGCGGTGATGATGCAGATGCCCATCAGCGCGGCCGTGGTGCGGTGGGTCCAGCGCTGCAGCGGGGTGAAGCGGCGCACGTCGGCCGTGGCCGGCGGTGTGTCAGCTCGTAGGGGCATCGTCGCGTCCGTTCGAGCGGCCCACCCAGGCGTCGACGTCGTAGCCGCGCTCCTCCCAGTAGCCCGGCCGGACCTCGTCGGTGACGGTGATGCCGGAGAGCCATTTGGCGGACTTGTAGAAGTACATGGGCGCCACGTAGAGGCGGACCGGGCCGCCGTGCGAGTGGCCGAGGTCCTTGTCCTGCATGCGCAGGGCGACCAGGACGTCCGCGCGGCGGGCCTGGGCGAGGGTGAGGCTCTCGGTGTACGTGCCGTCGAAGCAGGTGAAGCGGACGGCCTTGGCCGTGGGGCGGACCCGGGCGGCGTCCAGGAGCCGGGACAGGCGTACGCCCTCGAAGGGGGTGTCGGGGACGCGCCAGCCGGTGACGCACTGGACATCGCGGACCATGCGGGTCTGGGGCAGGGCCTTGAGGTCGTCGAGGGTGTAGGTCGTGGGGCGGTCGACCAGGCCGTCCACGGTGAGGCGGTAGTTGTCGGCGTTCTTGCGCGGGACGGACGAGGCGACCGAGTAGTAGCGGAAGCCGCCGCCGTTCGGGAGCAGGCCGGTCAGGCCGGTGGGGTCCTTGTCGGCCGCTCCGCCGAGGAAGCCCTCCAGGCCGCGTTGCAGCGGGGGCGCGGCGACCACGCCCGCGGCGCCCAAGGCGAGGGTGCCGAGGAAGACGCGGCGGCCGATCGGGGTGCCCCGCTCTTCGGGGTGCTCGTCGTTCACACCCTTGGGTACGTCCTGGTTCACGTACTCATTCGAACACCCGCGGTCCCGGCAGGACAGGGATCGCGGGTGCTCGTCAGATTTCCGTAACCACTTCTTACGCGGGCCGCGTCAGGAGGAGGCGGCCTTGTCCAGCTGGAACGCCTCGTTGCCGAGGCCGATCCGGGCGTGCTTCTCGGGGGCACGGGCGCGCAGCACCAGGCCGAGGACCACTCCGGCGAGCGCGGCGAGGCCGATGATGCCGGGCAGCACCCAGCTCAGCGAGGAGTCGGGGCCGGCGCCGACCAGCACCTCGAAGTCCTTCACCGTGTAGCCGGCGATCACCAGCAGGGCGATGCCCGCCAGCGCGGACGTGACCAGCCGCCAGGCCTGGGCGCCTGCGGCACCGCGGCGGACGAAGAAGACGACGACCGACAGGGACGCCGCCGCCATCAGCACGATCACGCCGAGGGCGCCGATGTTGCCGAACCAGGTGAACAGCTGCAGCACGGGCGCGGTCGGGTCGCCGGCCGGCTTGTCGTCGGCGATCGCGAAGGCGGCCACGACCACCACGGCCACGACGGTCTGGAGCAGCGAGCCGGTGCCGGGGGCGCCGCTGCTGCCGCTGGTGCGGCCGAAGGCGGCGGGCAGCAGGCCCTCGCGGCCCATGGCGAAGGCGTAGCGGGCGACGACGTTGTGGAAGCTGAGCAGCGCGGCGAACATGCCGGTGACGAACAGGATGTGCAGGACGTCCGTGAAGGTGCCGCCGAGTCGGGACTCGGTGAGGAAGAACAGCAGCCCGGCGCTCTGCTTCTGGGCCGTGCCGACGATGGCGGAGGGACCGGTGGCCACGGTGAGGGCCCAGCTGCTCAGCGCGAAGAAGACGGCGACCCCGGCGACGGCGAGGAACATCACGCGCGGCACCAGGACGTGCGGGCGGCTCGTCTCCTCGGCGTAGACCGGGGCCTGCTCGAAGCCGAGGAACGCGGCGATGCAGAAGCCCAGCGCGGTGCCGACACCGGCGCCGGTGAGGGTGTCGGGGTTGAAGGCGTGCAGCGACAGGCCCTCCTTCCCGGGGTCGGCGATCGCGGCGATGTCGAAGACCACGACGAGGAGCACCTCGATGACCAGCAGCACGCCGAGCACGCGGGCGTTGACGTCGATCTTGAGCCAGCCGAGCAGCCCGACGGCGAGCGCGGCCACGAGCGCCGGTATCCACCAGGCGATCTGCACGTCGGCGTAGGTGGCGAGGAGCCCGGAGACCTCGAAGCCGAAGATGCCGTAGATGCCGACCTGGAGCGCGTTGTAGGCGACGAGGGCCACCAGGGCGGCGCTCGCGCCCGCGGTGGCGCCGAGGCCGCGGCGGATGTAGGCGTAGAAGGCGCCCGCGTTGTGGACGTGGCGGCTCATCTCGGCGTATCCGACGCTGAACAGGATCAGGACGACGCCGAGGACGACGAAGAGCAGCGGCTGGCCGACGATGCCCATCACCGCGAATGTAGTGGGCATGACACCCGCGACCACCATGAGCGGGGCGGTCGCGGCGAGGACGGAGAGCAGCAGGCCCCCGGTGCCGAGCCGGTCGGCCCGCAGGGCGCGCTCCTGCCCCTTGAACGTACTGATGCCGCCGGGGGCGGAGGTGTTCGTGTCCGGACTTTCCGTGGTCATCGGGGGAGCGTCCTCACTCTTTCGGGTCGGGGGTGTCAGGCCGTGCCGAGCGCGGCGGCGCGGGCGGCGGCGAAAGCGGTGTGCGGGTCGCGGTCCGGGTACGCCCAGGGAGCCGGGGTGGCGTGGCGGCCGATCCGGTGGAACAGGGCGGCGGCCTCGGCGCCCCGCCCCTCGCAGAACTTGGCGTGGGCGAGGAAGTTCAGGTCGATCAGCCGCCGCGGGTGCCCCTCCAGCTCCCACTCCAGCCACCAGTCGAAGGCGGCCTTCATGACCTGCCGGGCGCGGCGGCCCGTCCAGTGGCCGGAGGCGGCCGGGTCGGCGGGTTCGTGCCCGGCGGCGGCCAGCACCCGGTAGCGCTCGGCGTGTGCGATGACCGGCAGGATCGCGAGCGGTGAGTCTGCGGGTGCCTGTTCGGCGGCCCAGTTGGCGAAGTCGTAGACCTCGTGCAGCGGGTCCGGGCCGGCCTCGGAGCGGCGGCCGGCGAGCCGGGCGACCATCAGATGGTGGGCGTGGTGGTGGTCGGTGTACCGGCCGCGGACCGCCTCGAAACTGCGGACGGCGTCCTCGTCGCTGCCGATCGCGCACTCCAGCAGGAGCAGGCCCAGCCAGGGAGTGGGGTCGGCGGGGGCCCGGACCGCGGCGGTACGGCACGCCTCACGGGCGCGGTCGGGCTTGGTCTTGCCGTGCAGGGCGCGCCGGACCTCGGCGAGGGCGAGGAGCACGGAGGCGTCGGCGGACTCGGGTTCGGCCAGCAGCCACTCCCGGGCCCACGCGGCGCAGGAGGACTCCCGGGCGAGAACCGTGACGCGGTGGCCGCGCCGGTCCCAGTCGTCCCCGGTGTGCACCAGGAGGGAACGGGCGTTCTGCCAGCGGCCCTGGGCCAATGCGGTGCGCGCGGCCACGAGATCGGCGTCGTCGAGGGCCTCGTCGAAGGCCTGCGCCGCACGTCTGCGGCCACGGCCGAGGGGAGGCGGGGGTGGGGACACCGCGGAACTTCCTCACGCGCTCTTCTGGTGTTTCGGCTCACGGCGGCAGAAGGAGCGCGTATGTGCGCATCGCCATGGGCTGATCACGCACAGCCAACCCCCAGCCAATGGTCGCCGTCAAGGGTCGCCAGGGCGTTACACGCGTCAACTGCCGCCACTTGTGAGGGTTTTGTGATCCAGGAGGTGTGTGGGGTCGGTGTGACCCGCATCCGATTTTTCCGTTACGTCCTTTGTGACGCACGTCATAGCGTCGGCTGTCGGCGCCCCCGACGATGGCATGACGTACGGGCGCGCCGGGTGGAGCCGGCCGGTACAGTCGGCCCCTACGCAACCGTGACCCGACCTGACGATCGAGGTACACCGCGTGTCGGTTCTAGTCCTGGCGCTCGCCCTGGGTGCCGCCTGCTGTCTCGGCTTCGGCTTCGTCCTCCAGCAGAACGCGGCTCAGCGGGCCCCACTGAGCGATTTCCTCTCCTTCCGGCTGCTGCTCGACCTCGTGAAGGTGCCCCGCTGGCTCGGCGGCATCGCGCTGATGGTGGTCGGCATGGGCCTGGGCGCCGCCGCGCTGGGGCAGGGTGAGCTGTCACTGGTGGAGCCGCTGCTGGCGACGAATCTGCTCTTCGCGCTGGCGCTCTCCCGCAAGCAGAGCCGGCAGCCGCTGGGCCGCCAGGGCTGGGCGGGCCTCCTCCTGCTGGCCGGCGGTGTGACCGCGTTCATCGTGGCGGGCCGGCCGGAGGGCGGCGCGGCGACGGCCGATCCGGTGCGGCAGTGGCTGATCATCGGGGTGATGGTCGGGCTCGCCCTGCTGCTCACGACCCGCGGCAAGCGGTCCCGGCTGAGCTCGGGCCCGGTGCTGCTGGCCCTGGCCGCCGGGCTGCTGTACGGCGTGCAGGACGCGCTGACCAGGGTCAGCGGGCAGAAGGTCTCCGACGGCGGCTTCGCCGAGTTGCTCACCGGCTGGGAGCCGTACGCGGTGCTCGCGCTCGGGGTCACGGGGCTGGTCCTCGTGCAGAGCGCCTTCGAGACCGCGTCCCTGCGCAAGTCGCTGCCCGCCCTGACCGCGGCACAGCCGCTCGCCGGGATCGTGTGCGGCGTCGGCTTCCTGGGTGACCGCCTGCGCACCGACGCGGTGGCTCTGAGCTGGGAGGCCGGTGGCCTGCTGGCCGTCGTCGCCGGGATCGTGCTGCTGGGCATGCATCCGGCGATGCCGCACGGGGCGCCGGAACGGGCCCGGGTGAACGCACCCGCGGTGAGCCCGGCCTCACCCTGAGGGCCCTTGCCTCGCCGGCCCCCCATGCGCTGCTTGGATGAGGGCATGAGCGCTGCTGACGAGATCCTCGACATCGTCGACGAGAACGACCACGTCATCGGACAGTCCCCGCGCGGCGAGGCCTACGCCCTGGGCCTGCGTCACCGTTGCGTCTTCGTCCAGGCCCGGGACGCCGAGGGCCGTGTCTTAGTGCACCGGCGCACCCCGACCAAGCTGGTCTTCCCCTCCCTGCACGACATGTTCGTCGGCGGAGTCGTCGGCGCGGGCGAGTCCTACGACGAGGCGGCCCTGCGGGAGGCCGAGGAGGAACTCGGCGTGACCGGCCTGCCGCAGCCGCGGCACCTCTTCACGTTCCTTTACGACAACGGCTCCGGCCGGACCTGGTGGTCGGCGGTCTACGAGGTCCGCTGCGAGCTCCCCGTGCAGCCGCAGGTCGAGGAGGTGGCCTGGCACGGCTTCCTGCCCGAGGCCGAAATCGAGCGGCGCCTGACCGACTGGGAGTGGGTGCCGGACGGGCTCGCGGCGTACGAGCGGCTCAAGGCGTTCCGGGCGGCCGGCTGAAGAGGGCCGGGCGGGGCTCCCCGGGTAGGGTCGCGCACGTGATCGAGTTCGTACGGAACGTCCGGTTGTGGTTCGCGCCCGCTGAGGTCAGGGAGGACGGCGAGACGCCCGACTACCGGTTCTCGCTGGCGAACGAACGCACCTTCCTCGCCTGGCTGCGCACCGCGCTCGCACTGATCGGCGGCGGTTTCGCCGTGGACCAGTTCCTGCCGGACCTGCGCTGGGGCTGGCGGGTCGGGCTGGCGCTGGCGTTGCTGGCCGCGGGCGTGCTGTGCTCCCTGCGGGCGGTCAACCACTGGGTGCGCTGCGAGCGGGCCATGCGCCGCGGTGAGGACCTGCCGGTGTCCCGGTTCCCGGCGCTGCTGAGCCTGGTCGTCGCGGTCGTGGCCGTCGCCATGGTCGTGGTGGTGCTGGTGGGGTGGGAGGGGTGAGCGTGCCGGCGGCGCGGCAGCGGGACCCCGACCGCGATCCCGGACTGCAGCCCGAGCGGACCCGGCTCGCGTGGCGGCGCACGACGCTGTCGGGCACGGTCGTCGCCGTGCTCGCGGTGAAGACCGTGCTGCACGGCGGGGCCTCGGCGGCCGGGGTCGTCGCCTGCGCCGTGTGCTGTGTGCTCTGGCTGGGCTTCCTGAGCGTCGCCCACCGGCGTATCCACACCCTCGCGGCCGCCACGAGTCCCGCGGCGTTCGCGCCCCGGCACGCGGCGGCCGCGGTGCTGTGCACGGTGGCGATGGCGGTGTGCGGCGCGGCCCTCGTCCTCTGAAGCACTCCGAGGTTCCGGTTCCTCTGAGGCACTGCGAGGTTCAGGTTGCGGCCCTCACTCCTGCTCGCTCTCCCAGTCCACCGTCACGACGATCTTGCCGCGGGTGCGGCCCTCCTGGTTCAGCCGGTGCGCCTCGGCGGCCCGCTCCAGGGGGAACGTCTCGTCGACGTGCACGCTGACCACGCCCTGCTCCGCCAGGTCGGCCAGGCGCTGGAGGTCCTGGGCGTCGGGGCGGACGAAGTAGTAGCGGCCGCCGTAGGTCACGACGTCGTTGTCGGCGATCGACGCCAGGCGGCCCTCGGGCGCCAGCAGGTTCGCCGACACCTTCAGAGCGTCGCCGCCGACGGTGTCGAACACCGCGTCCACGCCCTCCGGGGCCAGTCCGCGCACCCGCTCGCCCAGGCCCTCGCCGTACACCACCGGCTCTCCGCCGAGGCCCCGTACGAAGTCGTGGTTGGACTCGCTCGCCGTTCCGATCACCCGGGCGCCGAGGTGGACGCCGAGCTGGACGGCGATCGAGCCGACGCCGCCGGCCGCGGCATGCACCAGCACGGTCTCGCCCCGTTTGACCTGGAGCACCTTGACCAGCATCTGGTAGGCGGTGAGCCCGACCAGCGGCAGCCCGGCCGCCTCCTCGAAGGAGAGGTTGCGCGGCTTGCGCGCGAGGGTGCGCAGGGGCGCGGCCACGTACTCGGCGAAGGTGCCGCGGGAGAGGAAGTCCTCGCGCACGTAGCCGATGACCTCGTCCCCGACGTCGAACTCCGAGACGGCCACGCCCGGCCGCACGACGACGCCCGAGACGTCCCAGCCGGGCACCACGGGGAAGACGGGGGCGAGGATCCCGTCGAGGTAGCCCTCGCGGGCCTTCCAGTCGACGGGGTTCACGGCCGCCGCCCGCACCTTCACCAGCACCGCGTCGGGGCCGACCTTCGGGTCGCGCACCTCCCCGAACGCCAGCACCTCGGGACCGCCGTACCGTGAGTAGCTGATGGCCTTCATGGCTTTGACCTTCCGGGCTCGCCGGGCGGCGCGCAAGCCGGATGACCTGAACGAACCGGCCGAAACCTCCCCGGCCGCCCCGCGGGAGGAGCCGTCGGCCTATCGTGGCTCCGATCACGTTTCGGTCCCGCTCTGGACGACATACCGACCGGTCGGCATCATGAGTCGGGAACTGTTCACCGCCCGTAGGAGCGACGCATGAGCCCCGACCATCCGCCCGGACTGGATCTCGAACGGTTGCGCGACCTGCTCGACCGCGAGCGGCCCGGCCTGGTGAACGGCCCGCTGTCCGGCCGGCTGATCGAGGGCGGACGGTCGAACCTCACCTACGCGGTCTCCGACGGCGCGTCCCGCTGGGTCGTGAGACGGCCGCCGCTCGGCCATGTCCTGGCCACCGCGCACGACATGAAGCGCGAGCACCGGGTCATCAGCGCACTGCACCCGACCGCCGTGCCGGTTCCGCGGCCGGTGCTGCTGTGCGAGGACGAGGAGGTGCTCGGGTCGCCGTTCTACGTCATGGAGTTCGTCGACGGCACCCCGTACCGCACCGCCGACCAGCTCGCCCCGCTCGGGCCGGAGCGGACCCGGGGCGCGGTGCTGAACCTCGTCGACACGCTGGTGGAGCTGCACGCGGTCGACCCGGGCAAGGTGGGTCTGGCGGACTTCGGACGGCCCGAGGGCTTCCTGGACCGGCAGCTGCGGCGCTGGGGCAAGCAGCTGGACGCCTCCCGCAACCGCGACCTGGACGGCATCGACGAACTGCACGCCGCCCTCGGGCGCGAGCTGCCCCACTCCCCCGCCCCGGCCGTCGTGCACGGCGACTACCGGCTCGACAACGTCCTCATCGGCGAGGACGACCGGATCAAGGCCATCCTCGACTGGGAGATGTCGACGCTCGGCGACCCGCTCACCGACCTCGGCCTGCTGGTCATGTACAGCATGCCGCTCGGCATGCCCGACTCCCCCGTCTCCACGACCGCCGAGGCGCCCGGGCACCCGGCGCCGTCGGAGCTCATCGAGCGGTACGCCGCGCGCTCGGGGCGCGACGTCTCCGCGGTCTCCTGGTACACGGCGTTCGCCTGGTTCAAGCTCGCCGTGATCCTCGAGGGCATCCACTACCGCTACACGCTGGGCCAGACGGTCGGACGCGGCTTCGACCGCATCGGCGACCTCGTCCCCGTCTTCGTCCGGCACGGACTGACCACGCTCCACGAAGGCCTCCAGGAGGGCTGATCCACATGGACTTCGCTTTCGACGCGCGCACCGAAGAGCTGCGCGCCAAGCTCCTCGCCTTCATGGACGAGTACGTCTACCCGGCCGAGGCCGTCGCGCACGAGCAGCGCGAGCGGCTCGACTCGCCGTGGGAGACCGTGCCCGTGGTCGAGGAGCTCAAGGCCGAGGCCCGCAGGCAGGGCCTGTGGAACCTCTTCCTGCCGGACTCCGAGTACGGGGCCGGGCTCACCAACCTCCAGTACGCGCCGCTCGCCGAGATCATGGGCCGTTCCCCGCAGCTGGCGCCGACCGTGACGAACTGCGCGGCGCCCGACACCGGGAACATGGAGGTGCTCACCCAGTTCGGCGACGAGCAGCAGCGCAAGCAGTGGCTGGAGCCGCTGCTCGCAGGCGAGATCCGCTCGGCGTTCGCGATGACCGAGCCGGACGTGGCCTCCTCGGACGCCACCAACATCACCACGCACATCGAGCGGGACGGCGACGAGTACGTCATCACCGGCCGCAAGTGGTACATCTCCGGGGCGATGCACCCCGACTGCAAGATCTTCATCGTGATGGGCAAGACCGACCCGGACGGGGAGGACATCCGCCGCCAGCAGTCGATGGTGCTGGTGCCGCGCGACACCCCGGGTGTCACCATCAAGCGGGCCATGCAGGTGTTCGGGTACGAGGACCACTACCACGGCGGTCACGCCGAAGTGACCTTCGACCACGCGCGCGTGCCGGTCTCGAACCTGGTCGGCGAGGAGGGCGGCGGCTTCGCCATCGCGCAGGCGCGGCTCGGCCCCGGGCGGATCCACCACTGCATGCGGCTGATCGGCATGGCGGAGCGGGC
Organism: Streptomyces sp. NPDC002130; assembly: GCF_040296465.1. NCBI lineage: Bacteria > Bacillati > Actinomycetota > Actinomycetes > Kitasatosporales > Streptomycetaceae > Streptomyces > Streptomyces sp. NPDC002130. Next base: position 1,652 of record NZ_JBEOXI010000148.1, on the reverse strand, counting down.
GATCGAGCTGATGTGCCGACGGGCGGTGTCCCGGAACGCGTTCGGGAAGTCGCTGGCCCAGCAGGGTGTGGTGCACAACTGGATCGCGGACGCGCGCGTGACGGTGGAGCAGCTGCGGCTGCTGGTGCTGAAGACCGCGTGGCTGATGGACACCGTCGGCAATCGTGGTGCGCACACCGAGATCCAGTCGATCAAGATCGCCACGCCCCGGGCCGTGGTGGACATCCTCGACCGGGCGATCCAGTTGCACGGTGCCGGCGGGGTGAGCCAGGACTTCCCGCTGGCGGAGCTGTACGCCGGGGCGCGGACGCTGATGATCGCGGACGGGCCGGACGAGGTGCATCAGCGGTCGCTGGCGCGGCGGGAGTTGAAGCGGTACGTGTGACGTGCCACGGGCGGTGGGGGTTCGCCCCCGCCGCCCTGCTCGCTCCTCACGGGCGGGAGGAGCACACCGGGTTGTGGGCGGGGTGTGAAACTTCGCACGGTCTCGTGAACGGCCGTTCGGGTAGGGAGGACGCTTCGCGGGGTGTCCCGCGCCGGACTCGCTCCTCGTCGCATCCTGCGCGAGTCCGGCGGTTGCACCACGCACCCGGACTGCGGGACGGTGCACCGAGACAGTCCTCGTCCGTCTTCGCAGAGTGAGGTGTGGGTCACGCGTAGGGGCCCCGTACATGACTTCTTCCCCGGCCGGGCCCCGCACCGGTGCGGTGAGCACGGTGAGCGTCGCCTCCGCCCCCTGTCCGGTGGTGGCCCTGGACGCGGACGGGCACATCGCGGAGCTCAACGACGCGGCCCGTGATCTGCTGCCCGCCGCCCGTATCGGGCAGCCCCTGTCCTCCCCGGCCTGGCTCGTCACCGCCGACCCCACTCGGCGGGCCCCCGTCAGCGGGGAGGTGGGCGACCGGTCCTTCTCGGCGCACCCGTCCGTCCTGGCGGGCGGCGGCACGGCCTGGTGGCTGATGAAGGAGACCGCCTACCGCTCCGCGGTGGAAGAGCTGGCGGCCGAGCGCGGACGCACCCGGTTCCTCACCGAGGCCTCGACCGCCCTGCTGGCCTCCCTGAACCTCGAGCGGTGCATGGAGGTGACGGCCCGCCTCGCCACCGAGCATCTGGCCGATGCCGCGCTGGTCATCGCGCCCACCGCCGCCAGGACCCTGCCGGTGGTCTCCTGCGACCACCGGGGCGAGCTCACCCACGGCACGGTGTCCGGGGCGCCGGACACCGTGCCGGGCCTCGCCGAGGCTCTGCGGGGCTTCCCGCCGGTTCCCTCGCGGTGGATCGACCCCGCGACGGCCCCGGACTGGCTGATCCCGCCGGGGCTCGGCGAGGTCGGCTCGCTGGTGCAGCGACGAGCAGCGGGAGCGCACCGCCGAGGACATCGCCCACATCGTCAGCTTCCTGACGGCCGCCCTGTACGTGGACGCCGACGAGGTCTCCGGCGGCTTCCTCGTCTGGACCTCCGAGGTGCTCACCGCCCGCGATGTCCCGGCGCGCTCACTGCTGCCGTGCCTGGACCTGCTTCAGGAGCAGCTGCACGACTTCCCGCGGTGCGCCCGGCTCCTCGAAGCCGGGCGGCGCGGCGCCCATCGTCGTGGTCGGCACCACCCGGGACCCGGCGACCCCCTACCGCTGGGCACGGGCCCTGGCCGGTC
>NZ_JBEOXI010000147.1:0-21199 GCF_040296465.1 Streptomyces sp. NPDC002130 | reverse complement strand
TCCAGGTAGTCCGCCGCGATCTCGCCCTCCTGCTCCAGGCGAGTCAGGGTGTCTGCACCCTCGGCAGCGGCGGAGGTGGTGCCTTCCGTCACGGGATGGACTCCTTCTTACTTCTTGGACGGGGACTTGGGCCGCTGCGGACCCTTGCGCTGTCCGGACTGGGCCTTGCTGCGGGTACCGCCGGCGGGCTTCGCGCCGCCCTTATTGGCAGCGGCGGCGGGCTTGGCGTCCTCGGGCTCGTCGGACTTGGTCAGCGACGTCTTCGGCTCGTTCTCACCGGCCGCCTTCGTACCGACGGCGCCGCCGTGCTGCCGCTGCGACTTGCTCTGCCGCTTGGGCTGCTGACGCTTCTGGGTGCCGACGGCGGTGGTCGGCGTACCGTCCTCGGCCTGGGCTGCGGCCGCGGAGTCGCTCTTGATCACGGTGCCGTCGGCCTGCGCGGCAAGTCCGGCCTTGCTCAGGCCGTTGATGAACTTGCGCTCGAAGTCGTTGCGGTCGCGGCCCTTGGCGACGATCGCCTTGACGATGGCCCGGTCGCGACGCTTGCCGACCTTGTCGTGCTGCGTGACGTGCTTGGTCAGGCGCTCCAGGTACTCGGCCTGGGCCTTGGAACCCGGGGTCGGGTTGTTGCGGATGACGTACATCTGCTGGCCCATGGTCCACACGTTGGTGGTCAGCCAGTAGACGAGGACACCGACCGGGAAGTTGATGCCGAAGACGGCGAACATGACCGGGAAGACGTACATCAGCATCTTCTGCTGCTGCATGAACGGCGTCTTCACCGTGGTGTCGACGTTCTTCGTCATCAGCTGGCGCTGCGTGAAGAACTGCGACGCCGACATCAGGACGATCATGATCGCGGTGACGACCCGGACGTCGGTGAGGGAGGAGCCGAGAGCCTCCACCTTCGAGGAGCTGTCGGTGAACTTCGCCGCGAGCGGCGCACCGAAGATGTGGGCCTTCTGCGCGCTCTCCAGCAGACGGTCGTTGATCACGCCGATGGTGTCGTTCGACGCGATGCTGTTGAGCACGTGGTACAGGGCGAAGAAGAACGGGGACTGCGCCAGGATGGGAAGGCACGAGGAGAGCGGGTTGGTGCCCGTCTCCTTGTACAGCTTCATCATCTCTTCGGACTGACGCTGCTTGTCGTTCTTGTAGCGCTCCTGGATCTTCTTCATCTCGGGCTGCAGCGTCTGCATGGCCCGGGTCGCCTTGATCTGCTTCACGAACAGCGGGATCAGGCAGATGCGGATCAGGATCACCAGGGACACGATCGACAGGCCCCAGGCCCAGCCGGTGTCAGGGCCGAAGAGGGCGCCGTACACCGAGTGGAACTGGACGATGACCCAGGAGACGGGTGTGGTGATAAAGCTGAAGAGGCTGGCAATCGTGTCCACTAATCATGCTCCTTGGGCATGGGACGGTGTCTCTGCGGCCGGGCTCGAAGGACTCGACGGACTGGTGGGAGAAGTCCGTCCCTCGGTGGCCGGTCCGACGGCGGAGGGCCCGCCCTTGCGTGCATGCCACGCGTTGCGCAGCATTTCGTGCCACCGCGGGCGCTTGCGCGGCGGGACATGGTCCACACCGCCCAGCGACCACGGATTGCACCGCAGGATGCGCCAGGCCGTGAGTGCCGTTCCCTTGATGGCACCATGCCGGTCGATGGCCGTGAAGCCGTAGTGGGAGCACGACGGGTAGTACTTGCAGACCGGCCCCAGCAGCGGACTGATCGTCCACTGGTAGAGCTTGATCAGAGCCAGCAGCGGGTACTTCATCGCGCGCCCCCTCCCAGCAACCGCTGGAGAGCGGCATCCAGGTCTCGGGCCAGCTGTGCATGGTCGGCGTCGCCCGATCCGGGCAGCGCTCGTACGACTACCAGGCTACCGGGGGGCAGCTGGGCGACTCGCTCGCGCATCAGGTGGCGAAGCCTGCGCTTCACTTTGTTGCGCACGACCGCGCCACCCACGGCTTTGCTCACGACGAAACCCGCACGCGTCGGGGGAGCGCTCTCCCCAGGCGCATGCGGGTCCGTGGCACCGCTACGAAGGTGGACGACGAGGTGCGGGCGTCCTGCCCGACGGCCTCGCCGTACCGCGGTCGCGAAGTCCTCGCGCCGCCTCAGCCGGTTCTCGGTGGGCAGCACGACGTCATGACCTGATCGGGATCAGGCGGACAGACGGGCGCGACCCTTGCTACGGCGGGACGCGAGAATCGCGCGGCCGGCACGGGTGCGCATACGCAGCCGGAAGCCGTGGGTCTTCGCGCGACGACGGTTGTTCGGCTGGAAGGTGCGCTTGCTCACTCGGGGGCTCCAGAAAGAATCGGTGGTTGCGGGGTGCCGTCCTGGCTGTCACCGTGCGCCCACGAGTAGCTCGCAGTTACGCCCGAGTGCACCGCTGACCGATCACCCAAATGATCTGTGCCCATCGGAGGCAGGCGGCAGCAGCCATCGACAACTCGACCTGGTTACGGTACGCGCGGCTACGCCATCCGGTCAAACCAGGAGTCGCCGGGAGACACTTGTCCACAGGCTGGGGACAACAACTTGAACCGTACCGGCCGCCCTGACTACCGTGACGGAACTCCGATTCGTTCCCTTATCCCTGCCCCACCCGATTTACATCCCGAGCCGTCCCAGAACCACACGTTCGTGGGACCTGTGAGAGAGCGTGCCCTGTGGCTGACGTACCTGCCGATCTTGCCGCAGTGTGGCCACGCGTATTGGAGCAGCTCCTCGGGGAGGGCCGCGGTCAGGGGGTCGAAGGGAAGGACGAGCACTGGATCCGGCGCTGCCAGCCGCTCGCGCTGGTCGCGGACACCGCACTGCTCGCCGTACCGAACGAGTTCGCGAAGGGCGTACTGGAGGGCCGGCTGGCGCCGATCGTCAGCGAGACGCTGAGCCGCGAGTGCGGACGCCCCATCCGGATCGCGATCACCGTCGACGACTCCGCGGGCGAGCCGCCGGCCACGCCGGCGCCCCCGGCCCGCCCCCAGCAGCGCTACGAGGAGCCCGAACTCCCCTCCGCGCGCCAGGACCGCGACGGGTACGAACGTCCGGAGCGCGATGGCTACGACCGCCCCGAACGTGACGCGTACGACCGCTCCGATCGTGACGCGTACGACCGCTCCGATCGTGACGGGTACGACCGCCCCGAGCGTGATGGCTACGACCGTCCGGACCGTGACGGATACGACCGCCAGGACCGCGACGGGTACGAGGGGTACGGCCGGCACCGCGCCGACCAGGCGCCCGGGCCGGCCGGCGACCAGCTTCCGCCTACGCGCGCAGACCAGCTTCCGACGGCCCGCCCCGCGTACCCGTCCGAGTACCAGCGCCCCGAGCCCGGCGCCTGGCCGCGGCCGACGCAGCAGGAGGAGTACGGCTGGCAGCAGCAGCGCCTCGGCTTCCCCGAGCGTGACCCGTACGCGTCACCCGGGCAGGACTCGTACGGCTCCCAGGACCCGTACAACCCGCAGGACCCCTACGGCTCCGGCTCCGGATCCAAGGGGTCCAAGGACTCCTACGGCCCGCCCTCCCAGGCGTCCTACGGCGCCCCCTCCCAGGACTACCGCCCCCAGCCCATGGAGCGCCCCTCCTATGAGCAGCCGCGCTCCGACTACGACACGTCACGCGGCGACTACGACCAGCGCGACGCGGTGCGCCGGGAGCTGCCCGAGCCGCCCGCCGGCTCGGGCCACGTGCACCGGGGCGGCCCGGTCGGTCCGAACCTGCCGACGACCGGCGCGCCCGGCCCGCTGGCCGCGCAGCCCGCACCGGCGACCGGCCCGGGTGAGCCGACCGCGCGTCTGAACCCGAAGTACCTCTTCGACACGTTCGTGATCGGCGCCTCCAACCGCTTCGCGCACGCGGCCGCGGTCGCTGTGGCCGAGGCGCCGGCGAAGGCGTACAACCCCTTGTTCATCTACGGGGAGTCCGGGCTCGGCAAGACCCACCTGCTGCACGCGATCGGGCACTACGCACGCAGCCTCTACCCGGGCACGCGCGTGCGGTACGTGAGCTCGGAGGAGTTCACCAACGAGTTCATCAACTCCATCCGCGACGGCAAGGGCGACAGCTTCCGCAAGCGGTACCGGGAGATGGACATCCTGCTCGTCGACGACATCCAGTTCCTCGCGGACAAGGAGTCGACGCAGGAGGAGTTCTTCCACACCTTCAACACGCTGCACAACGCCAACAAGCAGATCGTGCTGTCCTCCGACCGGCCGCCGAAGCAGCTGGTGACCCTGGAGGACCGGCTGCGGAACCGTTTCGAGTGGGGACTGATCACGGACGTCCAGCCGCCCGAGCTGGAGACGCGGATCGCGATCCTCCGCAAGAAGGCCGTGCAGGAGCAGCTGAACGCGCCGCCGGAGGTGCTGGAGTTCATCGCGTCCCGGATCTCACGGAACATCCGTGAGCTGGAGGGCGCCCTGATCCGGGTCACGGCGTTCGCCTCGCTCAACCGGCAGCCGGTGGACCTGGGGCTGACGGAGATCGTCCTGAAGGACCTCATCCCCGGCGGCGAGGACTCGGCCCCCGAGATCACCTCGACGGCCATCATGGGCGCGACGGCGGACTACTTCGGGCTGACCGTCGAGGACCTGTGCGGCACCTCACGCGGCCGCGCCCTCGTCACAGCCCGGCAGATCGCCATGTATCTGTGCCGTGAGCTGACGGACCTGTCCCTGCCCAAGATCGGCGCGCTGTTCGGCGGACGGGACCACACCACGGTCATGCACGCGGACCGCAAGATCCGCAATCTGATGGCGGAGCGTCGCTCCATCTACAACCAGGTCACGGAGCTGACCAACCGCATCAAGAACGGCTGACGGCGACGGCGGAACGCCGCTGAGGGCGCCCCCTGTGGTTGAGGGGGCGCCCTTCTCCATGTGCCGAGGGGCGCCGCCGAGCCTTCCGAGCCCCACGCGAGGCGGTTCCCCGGCCCTGTCCCCAGAAGCCCGCTCGCAACCCACTGTTCGATTACTCCCCGGGTTACGGCCCCTCTCCACAGATTCGAGGACTTTCTGCCGTCCACATCCTGGGGACCGGGGAGTTGTCCAGATCGTGTCCACAGCGGCCACTGTTGAAAGACCATCAGACCAGCTCAGGTGCTTGTGGATTGGTGGACGAAGGATCTCCACAGACTGTGGACGACGAGATGATCCACAGGCTGTGCATCGAGTTGTCCACCGGCCACCCACAGGCTGGGTGCAGTTGTCCCCAGCGATCGGTCGCTTCTCCACATGCCTGTCCACTGTTCGGCAACGCGACGCGCCTCCTCACCGGGTCGAGTGAAAGGCGTCACACAAAGCTGCGGGTTGGGCTGTGGGAAAGGTGGGTAAAGCTGGGGATGGCGCTGGGGAGAACTCGCCTCCCCCTGTGCACGGCGTGTGCAGAACTTTCTGTTCTCCACAGATACGCCCGGTTGTCCACCGCCTCCACCCACAGGACCCGTGGACAAAATTCCCGCTCTGAGCTGGGCAAACGGGGTTATCCACGGTATCCACAGGCCCTACTACTACTCCCGACTAGAGAGAGCTGGGAATCCGTTTCGAAGGGGGCCCTGTGCACAACTCGCTCTTCGGTGCCCGACCGCCCCTCGTCACGACTTGACCCCGAGAGGCACCTACTGTCAGTGCCGTGCGTCAGACTGGTCCCCGGTGTCCTCCCCCTCACAGGGACCGTCGACACCGAGACAGACGACGAGGGCCAGGCAGAGCGAGAAGCGCCGGCAACAGCAGGAGGCGGCAACAGTGAAGATCCGGGTGGAACGCGACGTACTCGCGGAGGCAGTGGCCTGGGCGGCACGCAGCCTCCCGGCCCGTCCGCCGGCGCCTGTCCTCGCCGGCCTGCTGCTGAAGTCCGAGGAGGGCCAGCTGAGCCTCTCCGGCTTCGACTACGAGGTCTCCGCTCGGGTGAGCGTCGAGGCCGAGGTCGAGGAGGAGGGCACGGTCCTGGTCTCCGGCCGCCTGCTCGCCGACATCTGCCGCGCGCTCCCCAACCGGCCGGTGGAGATCTCCACAGACGGTGTACGGGCGACCGTGGTCTGCGGCTCGTCCCGGTTCACACTCCACACCCTGCCTGTGGAGGAGTACCCGGCCCTGCCCCAGATGCCGAACGCGACGGGCACGGTCCCCGGCGAGGTCTTCGCCTCCGCCGCCGCCCAGGTCGCCATCGCGGCCGGCCGTGACGACACGCTGCCCGTCCTCACCGGTGTGCGCATCGAGATCGAGGGCGACACCGTCACGCTGGCGTCCACCGACCGCTACCGCTTCGCGGTCCGCGAGTTCCTGTGGAAGCCGGAGAACCCGGAGGCCTCCGCGGTCGCCCTGGTGCCCGCCAAGACGCTCCTGGACACCGCCAAGGCCCTGACCAGCGGCGACCAGGTGATCCTGGCGCTGTCCGGCTCGGGCTCCGGCGAGGGCCTGATCGGCTTCGAGGGCGCCGGCCGCCGTACGACGACCCGCCTGCTCGAGGGCGACCTCCCGAAGTACCGCACGCTGTTCCCGACGGAGTTCAACAGCGTCGCCGTCATCGAGACCGCCCCCTTCGTGGAGGCCGTCAAGCGCGTGGCCCTGGTCGCCGAGCGCAACACCCCGGTGCGGCTCAGCTTCGAGCAGGGCGTGCTCATCCTGGAGGCCGGTTCCAGCGATGACGCACAGGCTGTGGAAAGGGTGGACGCCCAGCTCGAGGGCGACGACATCTCGATCGCCTTCAACCCGACGTTCCTGCTCGACGGCCTGAGCGCCATCGACTCCCCGGTGGCCCAGTTGTCGTTCACGACGTCCACCAAGCCCGCGCTGCTCAGCGGCAAGCCGGCGCTGGACGCCGAGGCGGACGACGCCTACAAGTACCTGATCATGCCGGTCCGCCTCAGCGGCTGAGCCGGCCTCGCGGCCCGGATTCAGGCTGGGGATCACCGGCGGTTGTCCACAGGCTGAGGACAAACCTGCAGGTGAGGGCGTACGACTGAGCGCGTATGCCCACAGATGTGCGCGAGCGTCCGGGTTTAGGGTCGGACGCGGGTACGAAAGTGCCTGGCGGTACGCACGTGCCGCCACGCCACGTCGCAGAACCTAAGGAAAACAACTGATGGAGCTCGGTCTCGTCGGCCTCGGCAAGATGGGCGGCAACATGCGCGAGCGGATCCGCCGCGCAGGTCACACCGTCCTCGGATACGACCGCAACCCGGACCTCGCCGATGTCCACAGCCTGGAAGAGCTTGTGGGCAAGCTCAGCGGACCGCGCGTGATCTGGGTGATGGTCCCCGCGGGCGAGGCCACGCAGACCACGATCGACCGGCTCGCCGAGCTGCTGGAGCCCGGCGACGTCGTCGTGGACGGCGGCAACTCCCGCTGGACCGACGATGTGAAGCACGCCGAGGAGCTGGCGGCCAAGGGCATCGGTTTCGTCGACTGCGGCGTCTCCGGCGGCGTCTGGGGCCTGGAGAACGGCTACGCGCTGATGTACGGCGGCGACAAGGAGAACGTCGCCAAGGTGCAGCCGGTCTTCGACGCCCTCAAGCCGGAGGGTGACTCCGGCTCGGTGCACGCCGGCAAGGTCGGCGCGGGCCACTTCGCGAAGATGGTCCACAACGGCATCGAGTACGCGATGATGCAGGCTTACGCCGAGGGCTGGGAGCTCCTGGAGAAGGTCGACTCCGTGACCGACGTCCGGGAGGTCTTCCGCTCCTGGCAGGAGGGCACGGTCATCCGCTCCTGGCTGCTCGACCTCGCGGTCAACGCGCTCGACGAGGACGAGCACCTGGATGAGCTGCGGGGTTACGCGCAGGACTCCGGCGAGGGACGCTGGACCGTGGAGGCCGCCATCGACAACGCGGTGCCGCTGCCGGCGATCACCGCGTCGCTGTTCGCGCGGTTCGCCTCCCGCCAGGAGGACTCGCCCCAGATGAAGATGATCGCGGCGCTGCGGAACCAGTTCGGCGGCCACGCGGTAGAGAAGAAGTAGTCCACAGGGCTGCACGGCAGTCCACAACCGTCCGGGGAGGTCGGCGAAACGACCATGCACGTCACGCATCTGTCGCTGGCCGACTTCCGCTCGTACCCCCGGGTCGAGGTTCCGCTCGACCCCGGGGTGACGGCCTTCGTCGGGCCGAACGGGCAGGGCAAGACCAACCTCGTCGAGGCCGTCGGCTATCTCGCCACCCTCGGAAGCCACCGGGTCTCCTCCGACGCCCCCCTGGTCCGCATGGGCGCCGAGCGCGCGATCGTACGGGCCCAGGTCCGGCAGGGCGAGCGGCAGCAGTTGGTCGAGCTGGAGCTGAATCCGGGGCGCGCCAACCGGGCCCGTATCAACAGGTCCTCGCAGGTCAGGCCGCGTGACGTGCTGGGGATCGTGCGGACGGTGCTGTTCGCGCCGGAGGATCTCGCGCTGGTCAAGGGCGATCCCGGTGAGCGGCGCCGTTTCCTCGACGAGCTGATCACGGCGCGTTCTCCGCGGATGGCCGGGGTGCGCTCCGACTACGACCGGGTGCTCAAGCAGCGCAACACCCTGCTGAAGTCGGCCGCGCTGGCCCGCAGGCACGGCGGTCGCACGATGGACATGTCCACTCTGGACGTGTGGGACCAGCATCTCGCGCGCGCGGGAGCCGAGTTGCTCGCCCAGCGGCTGGACCTGATCGCGACGATCCAGCCGCTGGCCGACAAGGCCTATGAGCAACTCGCGCCCGGCGGTGGCCCGATCGCGCTGGAGTACAAGCCGTCCGCGCCCGGCGAGGCGCACACCCGCGAGGACCTCTTCGAGCAGCTGATGGCGGCGCTCGCCGAGGCCCGCAAGCAGGAGATCGAGCGCGGTGTCACCCTGGTCGGCCCGCACCGGGACGACCTGCAGCTCAAGCTCGGCCAGCTCCCGGCCAAGGGCTACGCCTCCCACGGCGAGTCCTGGTCCTACGCCCTGGCGTTGCGCCTTGCCTCGTACGACCTGCTCAGAGCGGAGGGCAACGAGCCGGTGTTGGTGCTCGACGACGTCTTCGCCGAGCTGGACACCCGTCGCCGTGAGCGCCTCGCCGAGCTGGTCGCGCCGGGCGAGCAGGTCCTGGTGACGGCCGCGGTCGACGACGACGTACCGCATGTGCTGTCCGGGACGCGGTTCGCCGTGTCCGAGGGGGCGGTGGAGCGCGTATGACGGAGAACACACCCGGCGGCGCCCCGAGTCCGTCTCAGCCCTCCGGCGGGGCCCCGAAGCCTCCCGAGCCGTCCGGTGTGGACCTCGCGCGCGTGGCGCTGCGCGCGGCCAAGGAAGCCGCCCGCGCGCGGGGGGACGCGGCGCAGCAGAAGAAGCAGGCGCGCCGCGGCGGTCTGCGCTCCGGCGCGCGCGCCGACGGACGCGACCCCATGGCGCTCGGGTCCGCGATCAACCGGCTGATCACCGAACGCGGCTGGGAGGCGCCGGCCGCCGTGGGCGGTGTGATGGGCCGCTGGCCGCAGATCGTCGGCGAGGACGTGGCCAAGCACTGTGTGCCGGAGAAGTACGACGAGGACGAGCGGGTGCTGACCGTGCGCTGCGACTCGACGGCCTGGGCGACGAACCTCCGGCTGCTCGCGCCCACGCTGGTCGCGCGCCTGAACGAGGACCTGGGCCACGGCCGGGTGAAGCTGATCAAGGTGCAGGGCCCCGGCGGCCCCGCCCGCCGCTACGGCCCGTTGCGCGCCCCCGGCAGCACCGGTCCGGGCGATACCTACGGGTGATCGGCACCGGTTTCCCACCTGTCGACAGCACGTGACTGACATCACATCAAGGACTTCCGGCGGCTCTTTCGGAGCGCCGGCGGCAGCCCTGACGCGTGCCCGCACACGGTTGCGAATCCCGACCTGACTCCGAAGTAGCCAAGGGTTGACGGCCGGAAGCGCTGAGTGCCTCCGTGAGCCTCTTGGAGCCCCCATCCGTATATCGGGAGTCGGACAAGACCCGTCGAGGGCGGCACATGCGGACTCAGGTACCGGCAAACCCCCATCAGTGTCAGTGCTACCGGTAGACTGGAAGCAATCCCGCCCCAATCGTGGGGACCGTCCGGGAAAAGCTGAGCAACGCTGATCAAGGCTTACCAACGCAACATGCCGCAGCCGCTCCGGCAACCCGCCGACGAGCCTGGCTCGTGCTGTGCCAGAAAGGGCGCTTCGTGGCCGATTCCGGCAACCCCAACGAGAACATCCCGTCCACCGACGAAGGCGTGAGCAGCGAGGCGATCACCTCCCACAGCGAGGTCACCGCCTCGTACGACGCCAGTGCCATCACCGTCCTCGAGGGTCTGGACGCGGTCCGCAAGCGACCCGGCATGTACATCGGCTCGACCGGTGAGCGCGGCCTGCACCACCTGGTGCAGGAGGTCGTCGACAACTCCGTCGACGAGGCCCTGGCCGGTCACGCGGACACGATCGACGTCACGATCCTCGCCGACGGTGGCGTGCGCGTCGTCGACAACGGCCGTGGCATCCCGGTCGGCATCGTCCCCTCCGAGGGCAAGCCGGCCGTCGAGGTCGTGCTGACGGTGCTGCACGCGGGCGGAAAGTTCGGCGGCGGCGGCTACGCGGTCTCCGGTGGTCTGCACGGTGTGGGTGTCTCCGTCGTGAACGCCCTGTCGACCAAGGTGTCCGTCGAGATCAAGACCGACGGCTACCGCTGGACCCAGGACTACAAGTTGGGCGTCCCGACGGCCCCGCTCGCCCAGCACGAGGCCACGGACGAGCACGGCACCACGGTCGTCTTCTGGGCCGACCCGGACATCTTCGAGACCACCGACTACTCCTTCGAGACGCTGTCGCGGCGTTTCCAGGAGATGGCGTTCCTCAACAAGGGTCTGCGGATCAACCTCACCGACGAGCGCGAGTCGGCGAAGGCCACGGCCGGTGCGGACGAGGCGGGCGAGGACGAGAAGCACGAGGTCAAGAGCGTCTCGTACCACTACGAGGGCGGCATCGTCGACTTCGTCAAGTACCTCAACTCCCGCAAGGGAGACCTGGTGCACCCCACCGTCATCGACCTCGAGGCGGAGGACAAGGACCGGAGCCTGTCCCTCGAACTCGCGATGCAGTGGAACGGCGGCTACAGCGAGGGCGTGTACTCGTTCGCCAACATCATCCACACGCACGAGGGCGGTACGCACGAAGAGGGCTTCCGCGCCGCGCTGACCTCGCTGATCAACAAGTACGCGCGCGACAAGCGGCTGCTGCGCGAGAAGGACGACAACCTCACGGGCGACGACATCCGCGAGGGTCTGACGGCGATCATCTCGGTCAAGCTGAGCGAGCCGCAGTTCGAGGGCCAGACGAAGACCAAGCTCGGCAACACCGAGGTCAAGACCTTCGTGCAGAAGGTCGTCTACGAGCACCTCACGGACTGGCTGGACCGGAACCCGAACGAGGCCGCGGACATCATCCGCAAGGGCATCCAGGCGGCCACCGCGCGCGTGGCGGCCCGCAAGGCCCGTGACCTCACCCGGCGCAAGGGCCTGCTGGAGACCGCGTCCCTGCCCGGCAAGCTCTCCGACTGCCAGTCGAACGATCCCACCAAGTGCGAGATTTTCATCGTCGAGGGTGACTCCGCCGGCGGCTCGGCCAAGTCCGGCCGCAACCCGCAGTACCAGGCGATCCTCCCGATCCGCGGCAAGATCCTGAACGTCGAGAAGGCGCGGATCGACAAGATCCTGCAGAACCAGGAGATCCAGGCGCTGATCTCGGCCTTCGGCACCGGAGTCCACGAGGACTTCGACATCGAGAAGCTCCGCTATCACAAGATCATCCTGATGGCGGACGCCGACGTCGACGGCCAGCACATCAACACCCTGCTGCTGACCTTCCTGTTCCGCTTCATGCGGCCCCTGGTCGAGGCCGGTCACGTGTACCTCTCCCGCCCGCCGCTCTACAAGATCAAGTGGGGCAAGGACGACTTCGAGTACGCGTACTCCGACCGCGAGCGCGACGCCCTGATCGAGATGGGCCGCAACGCCGGCAAGCGCATCAAGGACGACTCCGTCCAGCGCTTCAAGGGTCTCGGTGAGATGAACGCCGAGGAGCTGCGCATCACGACCATGGACCAGGAGCACCGCGTCCTCGGCCAGGTCACCCTCGACGACGCCGCCCAGGCCGACGACCTGTTCTCGGTCCTCATGGGCGAGGACGTCGAGGCCCGCCGCGCGTTCATCCAGCGCAACGCCAAGGACGTCCGCTTCCTCGACATCTGAGTCGGTCTCAGCTGACCGCACCCGGAAGGATTTTCACCAGCAATGACCGACGAGAACACTCCCGTGACGACGCCCGAGGGTGACGCCCTGGCCATGCGCGTCGAGCCCGTCGGGCTCGAGACGGAGATGCAGCGCTCGTATCTCGACTACGCGATGTCCGTCATCGTCTCGCGTGCGCTGCCGGACGTCCGCGACGGCCTCAAGCCCGTCCACCGCCGTGTGCTGTACGCCATGTACGACGGCGGCTACCGCCCCGAGCGCGGGTTCTACAAGTGCGCCCGCGTCGTCGGCGACGTCATGGGCAACTACCACCCGCACGGCGACTCCTCCATCTACGACGCGCTCGTACGCCTCGCCCAGTCCTGGTCGATGCGCATGCCGCTCGTCGACTCCAACGGCAACTTCGGTTCCCCGGGCAACGACCCGGCCGCGGCCATGCGGTACACCGAGTGCAAGATGGCGCCGCTGTCGATGGAGATGGTCCGCGACATCGACGAGGAGACCGTCGACTTCACGGACAACTACGACGGCCGCTCCCAGGAGCCGACCGTCCTGCCGGCCCGCTTCCCGAACCTGCTGATCAACGGCTCGGCCGGTATCGCGGTCGGCATGGCGACCAACATCCCGCCGCACAACCTGCGCGAGGTCGCCGCCGGCGCCCAGTGGTACCTGGAGAACCCCGAGGCCTCGCACGAGGAGCTGCTCGACGCGCTCATCGAGCGCATCAAGGGCCCGGACTTCCCGACCGGCGCGCTCGTCGTCGGCCGCCGTGGCATCGAGGAGGCGTACCGCACCGGCCGCGGCTCCATCACGATGCGCGCGGTCGTCGAGGTCGAGGAGATCCAGAACCGCCAGTGCCTGGTCGTCACGGAGCTGCCGTACCAGGTCAACCCGGACAACCTCGCTCAGAAGATCGCCGACCTGGTCAAGGACGGCAAGATCGGCGGCATCGCGGACGTACGCGACGAGACCTCCTCGCGCACCGGCCAGCGCCTGGTCATCGTGCTGAAGCGGGACGCCGTCGCCAAGGTCGTGCTGAACAACCTCTACAAGCACACCGACCTGCAGACGAACTTCGGCGCCAACATGCTGGCGCTGGTGGACGGCGTGCCGCGCACGCTCTCGCTGGACGCGTTCATCCGCCACTGGGTGACCCACCAGATCGAGGTCATCGTCCGCCGTACGCGTTTCCGGCTGCGGAAGGCCGAGGAGCGGGCGCACATCCTGCGCGGTCTGCTGAAGGCCCTGGACGCCATCGACGAGGTCATCGCGCTGATCCGGCGCAGCGACACCGTCGAGATCGCCCGCGGCGGCCTGATGGACCTGCTGACGATCGACGAGATCCAGGCCAACGCCATCCTCGAGATGCAGCTGCGCCGCCTGGCCGCCCTGGAGCGCCAGAAGATCGTCCAGGAGCACGACGAGCTCCAGGCGAAGATCAACGAGTACAACAAGATCCTGGCCTCCCCGGTCCGCCAGCGCGGCATCGTCAGCGCGGAGCTGGCCGCGATCGTCGAGAAGTTCGGCGACGACCGCAAGACGACGCTGATCCCCTACGAGGGCGACATGTCCATCGAGGACCTGATCGCCGAGGAGGACATCGTCGTCACGGTCACCCGGGGCGGCTACATCAAGCGCACCAAGACCGACGACTACCGCGCCCAGAAGCGCGGCGGCAAGGGTGTGCGCGGCACGAAGCTCAAGGAAGACGACATCGTCGACCACTTCTTCGTGTCCACCACGCACCACTGGCTGCTGTTCTTCACCAACAAGGGCCGCGTCTATCGGGTCAAGGGCTACGAGCTGCCGGACGCCGGCCGGGACGCGCGCGGTCAGCACGTCGCGAACCTGCTCGCCTTCCAGCCGGACGAGGCGATCGCCGAGATCCTGGCGATCCGCGACTACGAGGCGGTTCCCTACCTCGTGCTCGCCACCAAGGCCGGACTTGTGAAGAAGACGCCTCTGAAGGATTACGATTCGCCCCGTTCCGGCGGTGTGATCGCCATCAACCTCCGTGAGGGTCAGGACGGTTCGGACGACGAACTGATCGGCGCCGAACTCGTTTCGTCGGACGACGATCTGCTTCTGATCAGCAAGAAGGCGCAGTCGATCAGGTTCACCGCTTCGGACGAAACCCTGCGGCCGATGGGCCGTGCCACCTCGGGCGTCAAGGGCATGAGCTTCCGCGAAGGCGACGAGCTGCTCTCGATGAATGTTGTTCGACCCGGTACGTTCGTGTTCACTGCCACAGACGGCGGGTACGCGAAGCGGACCGCCGTCGACGAGTACCGCGTCCAGGGTCGCGGCGGCCTCGGCATCAAGGCTGCCAAGATCGTCGAGGACCGTGGATCCCTCGTCGGCGCGCTGGTGGTCGAGGAGACCGACGAGATCCTCGCCATCACGCTGTCGGGCGGTGTGATTCGTACGCGGGTCAACGAGATCAGGGAAACCGGCCGTGACACCATGGGCGTCCAACTGATCAATCTGGGCAAGCGCGATGCCGTCGTGGGCATCGCTCGCAACGCCGAGGCGGGGCGCGAGGCGGAGGAGGTCGACGGCGATGTGGTCGTCGACGAGACCGCCGAGGACGCCGTGACCACCGGCACGGACGAGGGTGAGGCGCCCTCGGCCGAGTAGGCACGAGGAGTGAGTCAGCGTGAGCGGAGCCACGGGCGCCGGACCGGCCGGAACCTCGAGGGGTACGGAAGCGGACGACGGCGGCCGTGGCTCCGCCGCGCGTGCGGCGGACCCGCACACGACCAACCTGAAGGCGATCAAGTCCCCGGCCAAGGACGAGCCGTCGCCCGACGCGCATGGATCACAGGGGGGAACTGTGACGGACACCCGAGGTCCGCAGACCAAGCAGGCCAAGGGCGGTGCGGGTGCGTCCGCCTCCGGCGCGCAGCCGCAGCCGGCCGCGCAGGAGCCGGGCACGGCCTCGCCCCTGCCCGGGGAGCGGCAGACGAAGCAGCAGGCCGGGCCGTACCACCCGCCGCAGGCCTACCCGGCGCAGCAGGCGGCGGCCGGGGCCGGCGCAGGTCCCGATGCCGTACGGCGTCCCCGCCCGGGGGTGCGTACCACTCCGCGCGTCCGCAAGGCGCGGCTGCGGGTGGCGAAGGCCGACCCGTGGTCGGTGATGAAGGTCAGCTTCCTGCTCTCCATCGCCCTGGGCATCTGCACGATCGTCGCGGCCGCCGTGCTGTGGATGGTCATGGACGCGATGGGCGTGTTCTCGACGGTCGGCGGCACCATCTCCGAGGCCACCGGCTCGAACGAGTCCAACGGCTTCGACCTGCAGGCTTTCCTGTCGCTGCCCAACGTCTTGATGTTCACGTCGGTCATCGCGGTCATCGACGTGGTCCTGGCGACCGCCCTCGCGACGCTCGGCGCGTTCATCTACAACCTGTCCGCGGGCTTCGTGGGCGGCGTGGAGCTGACGCTCGCCGAGGACGAGTGACGTCACCTTTGACGTCACCTCCGTCGTTGCCCTGACGGTGCCCCGACAACCGATTTTGGGACTGCCCATGTCGTGCGCTAATCTTCAGGAGTCAGCGCGCGGGACACACCCCGCAGAGCGCGGCGGGGCTATAGCTCAGTTGGTTAGAGCGCATCCCTGATAAGGATGAGGCCACAGGTTCAAATCCTGTTAGCCCCACCAGCGAAAAGACCCCCAGTCGAATGTGGCTGGGGGTCTTTGTCGTCTTGCAGCCTGTCCGGCACGCCCTGAGCCCGGGCCTTGGGATCGGGGCATGCGTAAGCCCGGCCGCTCTGCCGAGCTGCCGGGCTTTGTACGCAGATCGCTTGGGTTGTTCCGGGGGTTCAGCGCTGGAGGGGCGTGAGATGGTCCGCCTCGGGGTCGGGGTCCTCGTCGGTGCAGTCGGTGCCGGGGGAGGTCGCCGTGTCCGCGGGCGAGCGGTGCCGGCAGCGGGGGGTCTTGCCGTGGGCCTCGGCGCGGATGCGCTGCTTCATCGTGGGGGGCAGGGCTCTCGGAGCGGACCGGGAGAACGTCGCCGGTGCCGCCGTCCGCTGCTGCGGGATGCTCGCGCCCTTGCTGTTGCTCTTCTGCTCGGTCTGCGGTACGGCCGCGGCGGCGGTCGTGGTGACGAGTCCGAGCGCCGTGCACAGCGCGAGGAAGGCGGTGACGATGGTGGTCCACAGCTTCATGACCTTGTTCCGGGCCATGGCCCCTCACTTTCGGGTTGGGCGATTTGCGTACTTTCCTCATCATGTGTATGAGGGGCGAGAAGTGGTGGACCTCCGCCCGTGGCGCGTTGATGTTCCGATGAACACCACCCGGATGGGCGCAAGAGGGGTGAAAAGGTGAGGAGAGCGTAGAAGAGGGGTCAAAGTAACCGTCCGTCGAGGTGTGATCACCCTCCGATCGGAGCGGTGTACTCCGCTTCTATCGCGTTTCCGGGGAGGGGAGTTGAGGGCCGACTCAGGTCACCGATCGGTCTCGGCCGGTGTGTATAGTCGGGCGCCAGAGGTCCCCTACGTCAAGGAAAGACGAGGTCGCGCGGTGAAGAAGCTTCTCCTGGTCACACTGGCCGCCATCGGCGGGCTCCTCGTGTACCGCCAGATCCAGGCGGATCGCGCCGAGCAGGATCTGTGGACGGAGGCGACTGACTCCGTTCCCACGGGTTCGTGAGTCACGACAACCCAGACCAAGCACACCCCGGCCGCCTCGCGGTCGGGGTTTTGTGTGCCGAGGGCCGGTCGTGAACCCGGCCGGCGCGGCAGGATGGGCCACGGATCACGGCTTTGCGGTCCGCAGACGGCGAGCGGTCCGGCGACGGTGAGGGGTGGCGCGTGAGGGGACGGTGCCGTACGGCGTTCAGGCGAGGCGCGGAGGCGTGGCGCGGCCGCCCGGCCGTGGCCGTGCGCGTCGGCGCCGCGGCCGTGGTCCTGGGGACGACAGCGGCCATGGGGCCTGGACAGGCCGCCGCCGCGGGGCAGGCCTCCGGCTCGCCGAGCCGGTACGCCTTCGCCGACGGCGCGCAGCGCGTCCAGGGAACGAGGAGCACCGGGGACGCCGACCTCCTGAAGCCCGGCGAGGCCTACAGAAGCTCCCTGCCTGGCAACGGCAAGGTCAACTACCGCCTCGACCTCGACGCCACGTCCAACGCGTACGTCTCCGTCACCGCCGTCCCCTCCCCCGACAGCACCCTCTCCGTCATCGACGGGGTCAAGGTGACCGTGCAGGACGCCGAGGGCAACACCTGCTCCGTCGACGACACGACCTTCGGGACCGCTCGCAGCCCCCACCCCATCGCGGCGTGGGGCATGCGCCAGATCTCGCCCAACCGGCCGCTGTGCAAGAAGGCCGGTGCGTACTACGTGTCCGTCGAGCGCGTCGACCCCCAGGGCGAGGGATCCTCACCGGACGCCTGGGACCTGGAACTCGTCGCCATGACGGAACCGCGGACGGTGAGGACCGGGGCGACCAGCCCACCCGAGGTGTGGAACTCCGCCACGCCCCAGCCGCTCCTGGGCGAGGCCGAGCACCGCAAGGGCGGCGCGGGGTTCACCGGCGCGACCCCCCTCGACCAGGGAGTCTGGCGGGACGACATCCGACCCGGCCAGACCCTCTTCTACGAGGTACCGGTCGACTGGGGACAGCAGATCGCCGTCACCGCGGATCTCGGCAGCTCGGGCACCGGAGCCACCGGCTACACGTCCGACGCGCTGGATTTGGCCCTCTACAACCCCGCGCGCGGCGAGGTCGCCGATGTGGGTGTCGGCTACAACGGCGGCCAGCAGTCCAGAAGCCTTCCTCCCCTGCCACCGGTCGACCACGCCAACCGCCTCTCCGCCACCGCGCAGGTGAGTGCGATGCGCTTCGCCGGCTCCTACTACCTCGTCGCCCACCTCTCGGAGGGCGTCGCCGACACCTTCGGCGACGGGCCGTTCAAGATGACGCTGCGCGTGACGGTGAGCGGGGAGCCGCGGGGCGGCCCCGAGTACGCGGGGGAGTCCGTGCCCAAGGGTGTCTTCGAGGTCTCGGACGAGGACCGGGAGGCGGCCGCGGAGGGCGTGGCCGCGGGCGATGACACCGCCATGAGGGCACTCGCCGTGGGCGGCATCGGCACCGGGAGCGCACTGCTCGTGGGGCTCGGGGTGTGGAGCCTCGTGGCCCGGCGCAGGAGTGTGACGTAGGGGGAGCACCGGCGCGTCCCCCCGGGCCGTCTGCTGCCCGGCCGGTCGGTCAGATGCGGGTCAACGCCCAGAAGCCCACGGCGTAGCAGGCCAGCGCGAGGAGCAGCAGTGGTACCGCCACCTTGGCCGGAGGCCCCTGTCGGGAGGGCCTGTGTGCCCGGTGCCGTGACGGGGTCGGGCCGCTCGGCGTGGCGGTCGGTGTCCGGGCGGTGTACGAGGCTGTGGAGGCGTCCGTGCGGTAGCGCTCCGAAGGGGGCAGAGGAGGGCCGGAGTACACCGGGGGGAGTGGCTGTGCGGAGGACAGCCGGTGTGTGGGGTCGTAGGGGGAGACGGGCGCCTGCCGGTGCGGGGCGTGGACCGGGGAGGGCTGGGACGGTCCTGCCGTGGGGGACGAGGTGACGGTGGGCTGTGGCGGCGGCAGATGGAAACTGCCGGTGTCCGACATGGAGGACGGCCCCGCCGGGTCGGCGGCGTGGCGCGGGTCGGACGGCACCGACGGTGCGTGTTGCCGGTGGGGCTCGGAGCGCTGCCCGCCCCGGGCCGACAGCCCGCCCTCGTCCCGCTGCCCGCCCGTGGCCGACAGCCCGCCCTCGTCCCGCTGCCCGCCCGGACCCGTCAGCTCGCCCTCGGCGCGCCCGTGCCGAGACTGCTCCCCGCTCGTACCCGGGTGGTCGGACGGCGCCTCCCTCGGGCCCAGCCCCTTCGCCCTGGCCAGCGGCCCCTCGGACGCGAACCCCCTCGGCAGGGGGCCCAATTGGTCGAAGATCTCGATCAGCTCGTCGTCCGGGCCGGGCTCCGGAAGCAGCTCCGCGGCGGCGGCGAGTGCCTTGCGCGCCCCCGTGGCCGTACGGAACCGCGCCTGCGGATCCGGCTGGAGCAGCGTGGCCACGACCTGCCACAGCGGCTCAGGAATGCCCTTGGGCGCGCCGGGCGTGCCGTGCTCGGCGAAGTACTGGATGAGCGCCTTGCTGTCCGGCTTGGCACCCTCCAGCAGATACAGCGCGACCAGTCCCACGGCGAACAGGTCGGCGGGAAAGTCCGGCTCGGCGCCCATCATCTGCTCGGGCGCGAGATAACCGGGCGTCCCCACCACGAGGTTGGTCTCCGTCAGGCGGGGCTCGCCCAGCCGCATCGCGATGCCGAAGTCGGACAACCGCAGCCGCGGCCGGCCCGTGCCGGAGGCCTCCAGCAGCACATTGGCGGGTTTCACATCACGATGGACGACCCCCTCCGCGTGCACCGCGGACAGGCCCGACAGCAACTGGTCGAGCAGGGTGCAGACGAAGGCCGGCGGGAGGGGGCCGTAGTCCCCGACGAGATGCACGAGTGATCCGCCCGCGACCAGGTCCATGGTGAACAGGACCTTGTCGTCGTCGGCGGCCCAGCTGCTCGGGGCGAGTACATGCGGGTGGTCGATCCGCAGGGCCTGTTCCCGCACGAAGCGCAGCAGCGAGTGCGCGTCGCTCTGGAGCAGGACCTTGGCGGCCACATAGCGACGGCGGCGGTGGTCCCAGGCACGCCAGACGGCACCGACCCCTCCGCGTCCGATCGGGTCGACCAATTCGTACCGGCCGGCGAAGACCTCACCCATGGCTGTACGTCGCTCCTCCCCCTGCGGCTTCCCCCCTTGCTTCCCCCTCGGCGAGCACTACGACTCCCCGACAGGCGAAACGGCTCCCCCGAAACCCGGCTCCCCCGAAACCCCGGTTCCCCCGAAACCTGGCTCCCCCGAGCCCCGGCTCCCGATGAGTGATACATCCCCCTCGCGTCGACCGGTCCCCCGTACGGAACACGCCCCCTCGTGCCCGTCCGTACCGCGACGCGTCCCCCGTCACCTCACCCGCGCCCGCTGCCGAACCCCCTTCGGCGGCCGGGCGGTGGGATCAGCTCTGGTGAGACTGGTAGTGCGAGACCGCGTCCGAGGTGCGGCCGGCCCCGTAGACCCGGAGGAACTCTGCCAGCTCCGGATGGGTCGGGGCGAGGGTGTCGGCGGCGTCGATGATGTCGCCCGCCGCCGCGACCGACCGCAGCAGCGACTGGATCTCGCGCACGACGCGCTTGACCGTGGGCGCCCCCGAACTGCTCGTCGTCTGCGTGGTGTTGCTCAGCACCGAGCCCCCCTGTGACTTCTTGATCTCCTCCATGCGCTCGGTGGCCTCGGCCGCGCTCACGCTGCCGTCCGCGACCTGCCCCGCCAGGTCCTGCAGCAGCTGAACCCGCTGCACCACGGCCGGATTGCCGATCTTCGCGCGCTGACCGCTCATCAGCTGCGACAGCATCGGTGCGGACAGTCCCAGAACCCCCGCGAGACGAGCCTGGTTGAGGCCAAGATCGTCGATGAGCCTACGGAAGAGCGCCCCCAGTGGCTCCCCGTACCAGTTCCGCTGCAGTTCCCGCGCTCTTGCGGTCGCTTCCTGCTGTGCGGCGTCCATTGCGTCTCCCCATCGCTTCCCCATGTACGGCGGTTCGCGGTAGCGAACCACGCCGAGCATCTTACGGAGAGTGGTCGACGACGGGGACCCCCAATCTTTTTGCGGAACCACGGGGGTGACCCGGTACTCTGGTCTCCGACGCCCGCCGGGGCACGGTTTCTCCGGTCGGACGTCCCCTTCCGGGGCCTTAGCTCAGTTGGTAGAGCGCTGTCTTTGCATGGCAGATGTCAGGGGTTCGACTCCCCTAGGCTCCACTCTGGAAATGCCCTCCGAACTGCGGAAACGTGGTCTCGGAGGGCATTTTGCGTGCCTGGGCGGATGCCGGGAGCGTGTGTTTCACGTGACTGCTGCGTGTGGAGATCCCCTGTGACCCTGCGAGTTGAGCGGCCGCTGCGCGTCGTCCTGGCGGAG
>NZ_JBEOXI010000146.1:0-21202 GCF_040296465.1 Streptomyces sp. NPDC002130 | reverse complement strand
CGAGGTGCTGGTGGGCTGCCAGTCCCCTGCCCCCGGCACCGGATCGTCTCCGATCCGGCCGACCCGGAGGGCGAGAAGGCTCTCGCCGGCAACACTCTTTACCAGCGGTTACCCGCTGTGAAAAACGGAAATGCGATAGTCGTGCGATACACCGCAGATCCACCCGTCGGCGCTGCAATGTCCGGCAACACCGTCCTCAGCATCCCCTATGCCATCGACCAGCTGACAGCTACCTTGTCGAAGTAGACAACAGGACCAGGTATCGAAAATATGTTCGAAGAGTGTTAGCCTCAATCCCAGGAAGCACCCACGAACATCGAGGACCGCCATGGACGAGGTACCGGACACCGCGTTAGATCTGGCTCGACTGGTCGACGAGTTGACGGTTCTCGACCAGCGACGCGTCGACATCGGCGAGAGCTTGGTTCACCTCGAGTACCTCTACTCCCGAATGGGCGCTCGGCAACAGGCAGATGCTGCCCGAAAAGCCTTTCAGGAGAAGTATGTCGGGCGAATCTACGAACTCGCAGACGGCCTGCGAACCTGAAAAGGGGTTGCACACAACCACGGACGAAGCGCATGGTCAATCCTGCACGACACACGTCGGACCGATCGGTTCGGCTGTGAACTATGTGGGCCAGCATCTTGGAGGCGTCGGCGTGGCCGCGCTGCGGCAGGTCGATGCGCACCCGCACCGGGTGGTCGAGGGCCTTGAGCGTGAAGGGCCGGGACTGCCCGGAGGTGTCGAAGAACCCGGCGAAGGCGGGCCGGTCGAGCAGCGCGACGCGATCGCCCAGCACCCCGCCGACGTCCCCGGGCTGCCCCATCTGCCGCTCCCGGGCGTCGAGCTCCCGCAGCAGCGACTCCTGTCCGGTCTCCTGGAGCCCCTGCCGCAGCGCGGCGAACGGCCCCGGCGCCCCGTCGAGCAGCTGCCGCAGCTCCGGTACGGAGGGGAAACGCCCGTGCACGGCCCGGAACGGCCCGAGCAGCTGGGCGAGGACGGTGGTGGACCGGCGGCTGTCGCTGCCTGGGTGCGGGTCGGCGAGATCCCCGACGAGGGCCTCGGCGAGCACGGCCGCGGCCTCGTCCGGGTCGGTGCTGCCGCCGTACAGATCGAGGTCGTACTCGGACTCCTGGTTCCCGATGCGCACGACCACGTCGTACGCGTCGGCCGGCCCGAGCCCCGCACCGGCCGCCCCGACGACGACCACGGCGGCGCGCCCGGCGAGGGCGTGCAGGCAGAGCGACTCGGCGAGGGGGCGGACGACGGTGCCGGTCTTGCCGGATCCGGCGGGGCCGACGGCCACGAGCGAGGTGCCGAGCAGGTCGGGTCCGAGGGCGAGTCCCGTGCCGCGGTAGGTGTACGGGTTGCGGGCGTCGTCCACGGTGGTGCCGAGCCGCACCTGCCCGGTGACGAGGTCGTGCCGGGCGAGCCGGGCGGGCAGGTCGCGCTCCCCGGAGGGGTGCAGGCACGCGGCGGCACCGTCCTTGAGCACGGCGCCGCTGAAGGTGGCCAGGCTGTGCCGCCCGGTGCGCACGCCCTGCCAGGCACGCAGGATCCGGGCGTGGTCGACGTCCCGCATCAGCCCGGAGCGCGCCTCGGCGGCGAGCCGATCGGCGGCGTCGGGGGCCCCGGCGGCACGCAGCTCGTTCCACTGGGCCGGGTCGTCCTCGGGGGTCGTCCGGACCTCCTGGGCCTCCGGCCGGCGGAAACGCGGGGTGACGAAACGGCGCCACACCTCGCCCCAGCGGCCGAGCCGGGCCGCCCCGATCATGATCGCCAGGGCGACGACCAGCTCGTACCCCTGGTAGACGATGAACGTCCCGGTCTCCCCGAGATCGCTGTCGCCGCCGCGCCAGGCGTCGGGGACGATCAGGTCGAACGGCACCCACCACCAGGTACCGAGGTAGCCGTTCTGCAGCAGCGACCAGATCAGCCACCCGACGAGGAAGGCGATCAGCGCCCCGCTCAGCAGCTGCCGGGTGGGGATCTCCTCGGGTTCCTCCGCGGGCCGCGGCCGGTGGCCGAACCGCCACACGCCCGGCGCGGCGTCGGGGCGCGGCGCCCGCAGCCAGGCGAGGAACGCCGACCCGTCCGGCGGCGGCGGCGGCATCCCCGGTGCCCGGGGCGGCAGGGGAGGCATCGCCGGCACCTGAGGAGGTCCCGCCGGGCGCGGCACGGGACTCGCATGCGTACCCCGCGCGTCCTGCGTCCCGTCGCTGTCCATCGCCCTTGCCCCCTGACCAGCCGCGCCGTCCACCATCAGCGAGCCAATCTAACGCCCTCTCCTGGGGAGTTCACCGCTTACACGGCCGGGTCGTGGGCACCGGTCCACGAGAGTGCCATGTCCACCCCGGACAAGGCGCCCGGCCGACAACGCCCACATGGAGCATGCCCACCCCCCTTCCCCCGCCCTAGCCTGCGAGAAAAGAAGCCAAGCGTCCGCAGAGACCATCCGCACCACCCCAGGAGCCCCGCATGACCGCACTTCCGCAGGAGCGCCGCGTCGTCACCGCCATTCCCGGTCCGAAGTCGCAGGAGCTGCAGGCCCGCCGTACCGCCGCGGTCGCGCAGGGCGTGGGGTCCGTGCTGCCCGTGTTCACGGCGCGCGCGGGCGGCGGAATCATCGAGGACGTCGACGGGAACCGGCTCATCGACTTCGGGTCGGGCATCGCCGTGACCTCCGTGGGCGCCTCCGCCGAGGCCGTCGTACGGCGGGCGTCGGCGCAGCTGGCCGACTTCACCCACACCTGTTTCATGGTCACGCCCTACGAGGGCTACGTCGAGGTCGCCGAGGCGCTCGCCGAGCTGACCCCCGGTGACCACGCCAAGAAGAGCGCCCTGTTCAACTCGGGCGCCGAGGCCGTCGAGAACGCCGTGAAGATCGCGCGGGCGTACACCAAGCGGCAGGCCGTGGTCGTGTTCGACCACGGGTACCACGGGCGCACCAACCTGACGATGGCGCTGACCGCCAAGAACATGCCGTACAAGCACGGCTTCGGCCCGTTCGCGCCCGAGGTGTACCGCGTGCCGGTGGCGTACGGCTACCGCTGGCCGACCGGGCCCGAGAACGCCGGCCCCGAGGCCGCCGCGCAGGCCATCGACCAGATCAGCAAGCAGGTCGGCGCGGAGAACGTCGCCGCGGTCATCATCGAGCCGGTGCTCGGCGAGGGCGGCTTCATCGAACCGGCCAAGGGCTTCCTGCCGGCGATCCGCAAGTTCACCGAGGACAACGGCATCGTCTTCGTCGCCGACGAGATCCAGTCCGGCTTCTGCCGTACGGGCCAGTGGTTCGCGTGCGAGGACGAGGGCATCGTCCCGGACCTGATCACGACGGCGAAGGGCATCGCCGGTGGTCTGCCGCTCGCGGCCGTCACCGGGCGCGCCGAGATCATGGACGCCGCGCACGCCGGCGGCCTGGGCGGCACCTACGGCGGCAACCCGGTCGCCTGCGCGGGTGCGCTCGGCTCCATCGAGACGATGAAGGAGCTCGACCTCAACGCCAAGGCGAAGAACATCGAGGCGATCATGAAGGCCCGCCTCGGTGCCATGGCCGAGAAGTTCGACATCGTCGGCGACGTCCGTGGCCGCGGCGCCATGATCGCCATCGAGCTGGTCAAGGACCGCGCCACCAAGGAGCCGAACCCGGAGGCGACCGCCGCGCTCGCCAAGGCGTGCCACGCCGAGGGCCTGCTGGTCCTGACCTGTGGCACCTACGGCAACGTGCTCCGCTTCCTGCCCCCGCTGGTGATCGGCGAGGACCTGCTGAACGAGGGACTCGACATCATCGAGCAGGCGTTCTCCCGCATCTGAGCCCCCGGCACGCGCATCTGAGCCACCGTCCGGGCAGGCGAGCCGCCCCGGTTCCGCTACCGGGGCGGTGAGCGGCAGAGGGTGTGAAGAAGGTGTGCGAGGTGGATGACAGGGGGCCCTACGGCCTGTCCTGCGCCCCGCCCCTGTCGTAGGTTCTACCCAGATGAGAGATACACCCCGCCCACAGGGGACTGTGGGTGACATCAGGCCGGGGCCTCCCCAGCTTCGACCTGGTCGTGCCCTCGCGCACACAACCGGAGCCTGAGGCTCTGGATCTCCTCACCGATCGGACAGTCGCCCGCCCCAAACCCCCCGGGGCGCGCGACGTTCCGGTCCGGAACGGCCGCCCCGGAACTCCCCCCCTGTTCCGGGGCGGCCGACCTCTCTTTCCGCCCCTCGTGCGCCCCCGTGAGTCACGGTCAGCCCTGTGTGAGGGGCGCGGGCTCCGGGCGGTGGATCCCCCGCGGGCGGTAGCCGAGGACCTCGGCCACGCCGAGCACGTCAGCGAGCAGCCAGATGATCGCCAGCCACATCTCCGTGCCCTGGAGGCCCGGTTCCCGGCCCGGCCCGGAGCCGTCGGGGGTGGGGCCGAAACCGAAGCCCCGGTCGTCGTGCCATCGGCGCAGGGCGGCCGTGAGCTGGTCGGACGCCCAGGAGCGGGTCTCTTCCGAGCGGTGGGTGGTCTGCCGGGCGCAGAGCCACAGGGGGTGGATCACGTCCAGGACGTTGCAGGCGTTCTCCCGGCCGGGCGCGAAGTGGCGGGGGTCGCGGGCGTGGTCGAGGACGGTGTCGATGACTCGCTCCGGGTACGGCACGGGCAGGCCGAACTGCGCGAAGGAACCGCGGGTGAGCCGGTAGTAGCCGTTGACCATCTGCAGGCGTCCGGCGTCCCGGGCGGGTGAGCCCCACATCCCGGTCCACGGGTCGGCGTGGGTGTGCAGCCAGCCGAACAGCGCCTCCAGAGCGCCGGGGGCGGCCGCTTCGCCTCCGGCGCGACGGTTCCAGTGCGCGGCGGTGGCCCAGCAGTCGACCCACGCCCCGGCGTGCCAGGCACGGTCGGACCAGGGCAGTGCGCCGAGGTGCCGCACCAGCCGGTCGGCCGTCGTGGTCCGCACCGCGTGGACCGGGTGGGCGAAGGAACTGCCGAGCAGGTCCAGCGCGTAGCCGACGCACAGCACGTGATAGGCGCAGTCTCCGTCCGGCAGCCCGGCGGGGCCCGGGAGCGGCGTGGTGGCGCCGTACTCGGGGACCAGGCCGGTGGCGGGGTCCTGCAACGCCCGGAGCCGCTCGACGTGTTCGGGGGCGGTCAGCTGCGGCGGTACGTCCCCGAGCAGCAGGTCGGCGATCTCGACGGCGTCGCAGTGGGCCCGGACGGTCGGCTCGGAGCCGGGCCGGTCGGCGTAACGGCCGGTGTCCGGGTGCCAGGAGCGGTCGAGCAGGGCGGTCGCCTGCGCCCGGGCGGTGACGGCGAACGCCCGTAGCTCCTCGGCGAGGGCTTCGGGGCGGGCCGGGCGCTGCGCTCCGCGCGGCTCGCGCCGGTCGCGCAGGCGGCGCGCCGGATTGCCCGCCGCCACCGACCACGCCGGCAGGTCCTTCGTGACGACCGCCCCCGCCCCGATGACGCAGTGGTCGCCGATGGTGACCCCGTCCACGACGACCACGTGCGAGCCGATCCACACGTCGTCACCGATCGTGATCCCCCGGCTGGTGACCGGCTGCCGGTGGACCGGCAGGTCGGGCGCGGAGCCGTGATTGAAGCCGAGCAGCGAGGTGTGGGCACCGATGCGCACCCCCGCCCCCAGGGTGACGGTGCCCCGCACCACCGTGAAGGGATTGACGGTGCAGTCCGCTCCCGTGCGTATCTCGCCGGTGACGTAGGCCTGGGCCGCGATGTACGAGCGGTCGCCCAGGTGAAGGACGTCCGGGTACACCGCGGCGCTCTCCGCGACGAAGCAGTCCTCGCCCAGTCGTACCTCCCCGGACCCCGTGAACAGCCGCTTCTGCCGCTGCTCCTGGGCCACCCGCTGCCGGTCCGAGGCCTGTCCGGCGAAGAGCCACGGGCAGTGCTCGAAGTGGCCGTCGTCGTGTGACGGGTGGTTCACGTGATCCTCCGCAGGGCCGCGAGTGGACGTCGGTGCTCGTGCCAAGCTGTGCCCCATGCCGATCCCCGCGAACCAGGAACGCACCGCGCTCCCGGGCTCCGTAGCCCTCCTGCTCGCCCTTCCGGCCGTCCTCTTCGCGCTGATCACCTGGCAGGTCGTCGCGGATGGCCCGCTCGTCCGGGTCGACGAACGCCTCAGCCGCGTCCTCGTCAACCCGGACCGCTGCTCCGAACTCCTCGCCGACCTGGGCAACGTCCAGATCGCGGTCCCGGTCCTCGCCGTCGCGCTCGGGTACACCGCCGTACGTCACCGGCGCGCCGGCGCGGACCGCTGGTGGCTGCCCGTCGCCGCCGGGGCGCTGCTCATGGCCCTGGTCCCGGCGCTGGTCGTCCCGCTGAAGGACCTCACGGCCCGCCCGGGCACCCCGGCCGTCCCGCCCGGAACCGGCTACTACCCCTCGGGCCACACCGCCACCGCCGTCGTCGCCTACGGCTGCGCGACCCTGCTCCTGCTCCCCCGGCTCCGCACCACCCTGGCCCGCCGCGCCCTGGTCGCCCTCTGCGTCGCCCTGGTCCTCGGCGCGAGCTACGGCCTGGTCCGCCGCGGCTACCACTGGCCACTCGACGTGGTGGGCAGCTGGTGTCTGTGCACGGTGCTGCTGTCGGCGCTGTGGCTGTTCGTCCCGACCGCGGCGACGCCCGGCCGGTCTCAACCACCGGGGCCCTGACCGTCGTTCTGCGTCGCCAGCGCCGCCGCGGCCTCGTGCATCGCCAGTTCGAGCAGCGCCGGGTCCGTCAGCATGCCCGACCCGTCCGGCGGGACCAGCCAGCGGGCGCCGCCGGGTGAGGAGCGGCCCGGGTACGGCACGACGATCCAGGTGCCTGCGCCCGCCGTGCGGATGCCCGTGCCGAGCCAGCGGGCCGCGGTGCCCGGCGGCACGAAGAACCCCATGCGGGCGTCGCCGAAGTCGACGAGCACCGGGCCCGGCCGGTCGAGGACCCGGGTCAGCACGTCGAGGGTGGCGTACCCGAGTTCACCGGGCAGGATGAGCACGTCCCAGGCACTTCCGGCCGGCAGCAGCGCGACCCCGAGCGGGTTGCGCTCCCATTCCCAG
Source organism: Streptomyces sp. NPDC002130 (assembly GCF_040296465.1). NCBI lineage: Bacteria > Bacillati > Actinomycetota > Actinomycetes > Kitasatosporales > Streptomycetaceae > Streptomyces > Streptomyces sp. NPDC002130. The sequence goes on along the minus strand of NZ_JBEOXI010000146.1, from coordinate 14,172 downwards.
CGGCAGGCCTCGGGATCGGGTGCGACGGATGCGAGCCACTCGACCGCCGTCTTCGCACCGGTCATCGGAAAGACCCCCTTCTCTCTCGCGAACCTCACGGACGCGCTGGGCGTCCGGAGGGCATCACGAGGGAGAAGGGGGTGTCCCCCGGCCATTACGCGGGTTCCGGTCCCTCGTTGGAGTGAACCGGATCACGCCCGGTCGATCAGCTGTCGAATCCCAGCCCCAACCGGTCCATCGTGCGCAGCCACAGGTTGCGGCGGCCGCCCTGGGCGTCCGCGCGGGCCAGTGACCACTTGGTGAGGGCGATACCGGTCCAGGCGAACGGCTCGGGAGGGAAGGGCAGGGGCTTCTTGCGGACCATCTCCAGTTCCGTGCGCTCGGTGCGCTCCCCGCTCAGCAGGTCCAGCATCACGTCGGCGCCGAAGCGGGTGGCGCCGACTCCGAGGCCGGTGTACCCGGCCGCATAGGCCACCTTGCCCTGGTGGGCGGTGCCGAAGAACGCCGAGAAGCGGGAACAGGTGTCGATCGCTCCGCCCCATGCGTGGCTGAAGCGGACGCCCTCCAGCTGCGGGAAGCAGGTGAAGAAGTGACCGGCGAGCTTGGCGTAGGTCTCGGGGCGGTCGTCGTACTCGGCACGCACCCGGCCGCCGTAGGGGTAGATCGCGTCGTAGCCGCCCCACAGGATCCGGTTGTCGGCGGACAGGCGGAAGTAGTGGAACTGGTTGGCGCTGTCCCCGAGGCCCTGGCGGTTCTTCCAGCCGATCGAGTCGAGCTGCCCGGCGGTGAGCGGCTCGGTCATCAGGGCGTAGTCGTAGACCGGGACGGTGTACGAGCGGACGCGTCGGACCAGGTTCGGGAAGATGTTGGTCCCGAGGGCGACCTGGCGGGCGCGGATCCGGCCGTAGGGGGTGCGGACGGCCATGCCGGGGCCGTACGGCTTCAGGGTCAGGGCGGGGGTGTTCTCGTAGACGCGCACACCGAGCTCCCGGCAGGCGCGCTTCAGGCCCCAGGCGAGCTTGGCCGGGTGCAGCATGGCGACGCCCCTGCGGTCCCACAGGCCCGCCTGGAAGGTGGGTGAGTCCACCTGCTCCCGTACGGCGTCGGCGTCCAGGAACTCGACGCCCTCGGCCAGTCCCCGGCGGGACGTCTCCTCGTGCCACTCGCGCAGTTCGCGCGCCTGGTACGGCTCGGTGGCGACGTCGATCTCGCCGGTGCGTTCGAAGTCGCAGTCGAGGGAGTGCCGGGCGACCGCCGCCTCGATCGCGTCGAGGTTGCGGTCGCCCAGCTCCTGGAGCTTGTGGATCTCGTCGGGCCAGCGGGCGAGGCCGTTGGGCAGGCCGTGGGTGAGGGAGGCGGCGCAGAATCCGCCGTTGCGGCCGGAGGCGGCCCAGCCCACCTCGCGGCCCTCCACCAGCACCACGTCCCGCTGCGGGTCGCGCTCCTTGGCGATCAGCGCCGTCCACAGTCCGCTGTAGCCGCCTCCGACGACCAGCAGGTCGCAGGTCTCGGAGGTGGTGAGGGCGGGTTGGGGACGGGGCCGGCCGGGGTCGTCCAGCCAGTACGGGACCGGCTGGGCGTCGGAAAGCGAACGGGTCCACTGATTCATGGCGCTCGGGGCCATGATTTCAACTCCCTACGGTTATGCCTTTTGTCTGTTGCGGCGGTTTCCGGCGAGCATGGAAACCAGGACGAACAGTACGGCGACGACGAACATGGTCGTGCCGATGACATTGATCTGAACAGGCGTTCCGCGCTGCGCCGAGCCCCAGACGAACATGGGGAAGGTGACAGTCGAGCCCGCGTTGAAATTGGTGATGATGAAATCGTCGAAGGAGAGGGCGAAAGCGAGCAGTGCGCCCGCCGCGATTCCGGGTGCCGCGATCGGCAGCGTGACCCGGACGAAGGTCTGGAACGGGCCCGCGTACAGATCCCGTGCCGCCTCCTCCAGTTTCGGGTCCATCGACATCACGCGCGCCTTGACGGCCGTGACCACGAAACTCAGGCAGAACATGATGTGGGCGATGAGGATCGTCCAGAAGCCCAGCTGGGCGCCCATGTTGAGGAACAGGGTGAGCAGCGAGGCGGCCATGACGACCTCGGGCATCGCCATCGGGAGGAAGATCAGCGAGTTCACGGCGCCGCGGGCGCGGAACCGGTAACGGACCAGGGCGAAGGCGATCAGGGTGCCCAGCAGCGTGGCGCCGAGCGTCGCCCACACGGCGATCTGGAGGCTGAGGGACAGCGATCCGCACAGTCCGGAGACCCCGCACGGGTCCTTCCAGGCGTCCAGGGAGAACTGCTGCCATTCGTAGTTGAAGCGCCCCTTCGGTTTGTTGAAGGAGAACACCGTCACGACGACGTTCGGCAGGAGCAGATAGCCGAGGGTCAGCAGTCCCGCGAGGACGACGAGATTTCTCTTGAGCCAGTTGACGAAAGCCATTCAGACCAGATCCTCCGTCCCGGACCTGCGGATGTAGAGGGTGACCATGAGCAGAATGGCCGCCATGAGAATGAAGGAGAGCGCCGCGGCCGTCGGATAGTCGAGCACTCTCAGGAACTGTGTCTGGATGACGTTTCCGACCATGCGGGTGTCGGTGGAGCCGAGCAGATCGGCGTTCACGTAGTCACCGGCCGCCGGAATGAAGGTCAGCAGCGTGCCGGAGACGACACCCGGCATCGACAGCGGGAAGGTGACCTTGCGGCAGGTCGTCCAGGGCCGGGCGTACAGGTCTCCCGCGGCCTCGTGGAGCCGTCCGTCGATGCGCTCCAGCGAGGTGTAGAGCGGCAGGATCATGAACGGCAGGAAGTTGTACGTCAGACCGCACACCACCGCGAGCGGGGTCGCCAGGACGCGGTCGCCGGCGGTCATGCCGAGCCAGTCGGTGACGTCCAGGACGTGCAGCGTGTTGAGCGCGCCGACGACCGGGCCGCCGTCCGCGAGGATCGTCTTCCAGGCGAGGGTACGGATCAGGAAGCTGGTGAAGAAGGGCGCGATCACCAGGATCATGATCAGGTTCTTCCAGCGGCCCGCACGGAAGGCGATCAGATATGCCAGCGGGTAGCCGAGCAGCAGGCACAGGATCGTCGCCGTGCCCGCGTAGAGCACCGAGCGGACGAACTGCGGCCAGTACGCGGACAGCGCGTCCCAGTAGGTGGCGAAGTGCCAGGTGACCTTGTAGCCCTGCTCCAGGGAGCCCGTCTGCACGGACGTGGAGGCCTGGTAGATCATCGGCAGCGCGAAGAAGACGACCAGCCAGAGGATGCCGGGCAGCAGCAGCCAGTACGGCGTGAAGCGGCCCCGGCGCTTCGGGGGCTTCGGTTCGGGCGCTTGCGGGGCGAGCGGCGGTGGCGCCTCGGTGAGTGTGCTCATCAGGCCGCCTCTTCCACTCCGGCCTCGGCGTCCTGGGCGGCGTCCAGGCCGAAGGTGTGGGCCGGGTTCCAGTGCAGGACGACCTCGGCGCCGGGCACCAGGCGGGGGTCGCGGTCGATGTTCTGGGCGTAGACCTCGAAGTCGGAGCAGACCGGGCTGTCGACGACGTACTGCGTGGAGACGCCGATGAAGCTGGAGTCGGCGATCCGGCCCGTGATGCGGTTGCGGCCCTCGGCTATCTCACCGGCGTCGTCCGCGTGAGTGAGGGAGATCTTCTCGGGGCGCACACCGACCAACACCTTGCCGCCGGTCGTCGCGGGGGCGGAACATCGCGCTTCGGGCAGGACGAGCTTGCCGCCGCCCGCCTTCAGCACGATCTCGTCGCCGCTCTTGGAGTCGACCTCGGCCTCGATGAAGTTCGAGGTGCCGAGGAAGTTCGCGACGAACGTGGTGCGCGGATTCTCGTAGAGCTCGGTGGGCGCGCCCAGTTGCTCGACACGGCCCCCGTTCATCACGGCGACCGTGTCGGCCATCGTCATGGCCTCCTCCTGGTCGTGCGTGACGTGGATGAAGGTGATGCCGACCTCGGTCTGGATGCGCTTGAGCTCCAGCTGCATCTGACGGCGCAGCTTGAGGTCGAGGGCGCCGAGCGGCTCGTCGAGCAGGAGCACCTTGGGGTGGTTGATCAGGGCGCGGGCCACGGCGACGCGCTGCTGCTGGCCGCCGGAGAGCTGGTGCGGCTTCTTGCGGGCCTGCTCTCCGAGCTGCACGAGGTCGAGCATCTCCTCGACCTGCTTCTTCACCGACTTCCATCCGCGCCGGCGCAGGCCGAAGGCGACGTTCTCGAAGATGTCGAGGTGCGGGAAGAGGGCGTACGACTGGAAGACGGTGTTCACGGGCCGCTTGTACGGGGGCAGCGCGGTCACGTCCTGGTCGCCCAGGAAGACGGTGCCGGCGGAAGGTTCCTCCAGGCCGGCGATCATGCGCAGGGTGGTGGTCTTGCCGCAGCCCGAGGCGCCGAGCAGGGCGAAGAACGAGCCCTGCGGCACCGTCAGGTCGAGCGGGTGGACGGCGGTGAAGGCGCCGTAGGTCTTGGCTATGCCCGTCAGGCGGACGTCGCCGCTGGGGTCTGTGGTCTTCGTCATGGTGGTCACGCCCCCGTCAGCTTCGCGAACTTCGCTTCGAACTCGGTCTCTTCCTTCGAGCTCAGCGAGCGGAAGGCATGGGACTTGGCGGCCATGGCCTTGTCGGGAATGATCAGCGGGTTGTTCGCCGCGTCCTCGTCGATCTTTTCCAGCTCGGCCTTCACGCCGTCGACGGGACACACGTAGTTGATGTACGCGGCGAGTTCGGCGGCCGCCTTCGGCTCGTAGTAGAAGTCGATGAGCCGCTCGGCGTTGGTCTTGTGCCGGGCCTTGTTGGGGATCAGCAGGTTGTCGGTCGACGTCACGTATCCGCTGTCCGGGATGAGGAAGTCGATGTCGGGGCTGTCCGCCTTGAGCTGGACGACGTCACCGGCCCAGGCGACACAGGCCGCGAAGTCGCCGCTGGTCAGGTCCGAGGTGTAGTCATTTCCGGTGAAGCGGCGGATCTGGCCCTTGTCGACGGCCTTCTGGAGGCGGGCGATGGCCGCGTCGTAGTCGTCGGCGGTGAAGTCCGCCGGGTCCTTGCCCATGTCGAGCAGGGTCATGCCGATGCTGTCGCGCATCTCCGACAGGAAGCCGACCCGGCCCTTGAGCTTGGGGTTGTCGAGCAGGTCGGATATCGACGTCACCTCGACGCCGTCGAGGGCCTTCTTGTTGTACGCGATGACGGTGGAGATGCCCTGCCAGACGTACGAGTAGGCGCGGCCCGGGTCCCAGTCGGGGCTGCGGAACTGGGCCGACAGGTTGGCGTAGGCGTGCGGCAGGTTGCTCGGGTCGAGCTTCTGCACCCAGCCGAGGCGGATGAGACGGGCGGCCAGCCAGTCGGTGAGGACGATCAGGTCACGGCCGGTGTCCTGGCCCGCGGCGAGCTGCGGCTTGATCTTGCCGAAGAACTCGTTGTTGTCGTTGATGTCCTCGGTGTACTTGACCTTGATGCCGGTGCGCTTCGCGAACTGGTCCAGCGTCGGGTGGTGCTTGCCGCTGTCGTCGACGTCCATGTACTCGGTCCAGTTGGAGAAGTTCACCGTCTTCTCCTCGGCCGAGTGGTCCTCGGCGGAGACGCCGCCCTTCGACTGGCCGGCGGCGGGGATGCCGCAGGCGCTCAGCGTGCCGAGTCCGCCGGCCGCGAGCGCCCCGCCCGCCGAGGCGCGCAGCAGGGACCGCCGGGTGAGGGCGGCCCTGCCGTTCTTGAAACTGCGCCTCATGGCGGCCCTTTGGGCCGCGGACAGGCGGTCGGGCTCGTACTGCTCCATGCGCGTGGTGCCCTTTCGGAGGGTGGACGGCCGTTGGTCAGGCGGCCTGCATACGGCTATCGATCCCCGAACACGGTGCGGTGCCAGTCCTTCGCGGCCACCGCGGTGTTGTCGAACATGACGTGCTTGATCTGGGTGTACTCCTCGAACGAGTACGCGGACATGTCCTTGCCGTAGCCGGAGGACTTGTATCCGCCGTGCGGCATCTCGCTGATGATCGGGATGTGGTCGTTGACCCACACGCAGCCGGCCTTGATCTCGCGCGTGGCCCGGTTCGCGCGGTACACGTCCCGGCTCCATGCGGAGGCGGCCAGGCCGTACGGGGTGTCGTTGGCGAGTGCGAGGCCCTCGTCGTCCGTGTCGAACGGCAGCACGACCAGGACCGGTCCGAAGATCTCCGACTGGACGACCTCGCTGTCCTGGGCGGCGTCGGCGATCAGGGTGGGCCGGTAGTAGGCGCCCTTGGCGAGCTCGCCCTCGGGCGCCTCGCCGCCGGTCACCACGCGCGCGTAGGAGCGCGCCCGGTCGACGAAACCGGCGACCCGGTCCCGCTGGACGTGCGAGATCAGCGGGCCGAGGTCGGTGCCCGCGGCGAAGGGATCGCCGAGCCGGACCGTCTCCATGAGCGCCGCGGTCCGCTCCACGAAGGCCTCGTACAGCGGCCGCTGCACGTACGCGCGCGTGGCGGCCGTGCAGTCCTGCCCGGTGTTGATGAGGGAGCCCGCGACCGCGCCGTGGGCGGCGGCCTCCAGGTCGGCGTCGTCGAAGACCACGAAGGGCGCCTTGCCGCCGAGCTCCAGGTGGAGGCGCTTGACGGTGGCGGTGGCGACCTCGGCGACGCGCTTGCCGACGGCGGTGGAGCCGGTGAAGGACGTCATGGCCACGTCGGGGTGGCCGACGAGGTGCTCTCCGGCCTCCCTTCCGGTGCCGGTGACGATGTTGATCACGCCGTCCGGGATCCCGGCGTCGGTGGCCGCCTGGGCGAAGAGCAGCGAGGTCAGCGGGGTGAGCTCGGCGGGCTTCAGGACGATGGTGTTGCCCGCCGCGATCGCCGGGAGGATCTTCCAGGCGGCCATCTGGAGGGGGTAGTTCCAGGGCGCGATCGACCCGACGACCCCGATGGGCTCGCGCCGGACGTACGAGGTGTGGTCGCCGGAGTACTCGCCGGCGGACTGCCCCTGAAGGTGCCGCGCGGCACCGGCGAAGAAGGCGGCGTTGTCGATCGTCCCGGGGACGTCGAACTCGCGGGTCAGCTTCAGCGGCTTGCCGCACTGGAGGGACTCGGCGCGGGCGAAGTCCTCGGCCCGGTCGGCGAGGACGGCGGCGAACCGGTGCAGGGCGTCGGACCGCTCGCCGGGGGTGGTTCCCGCCCAGCCGGGGAAGGCCGCGCGGGCGGCGGCGACGGCCCGGTCGACGTCGGCCGGGCCCGCCAGCTCGTAGGTGAGGACCTCCTCGCCCGACGCCGGGTCGACGACCGCGTGTGTGTGACCGGATGTGCCCCTGGTCAGACGGCCCGCGATGTACTGCGCGCCCTCTGCGAAGCGTTCCTCGGCCGGAAATCGGTCCGGGGTGGCAATGCCCGGGTTGTGCATGTCGCTCTCCTCCGTGTCCCCTGGTGGGGCCGGCGTGGCTCAGGCTCGATTTGAGTGCCGATCCTGACAGAGGTATGGCACTCCAACAAGTGATTCCGTTGTTGATTTTTGGTTACGCGACGGAATCTGTCGACCAGGTGTCGAGTTCGCCGCGAAAAGGCAGGACGCTGTGTCAGTGGTGCGTGCCACACTCGCGTGCATGGAGAAGATCATGGGGGCGGTCGGCTCGCAGGAGGCCCTGATCAGGGCGGTCCGCGCGGGGGCCAGGGTCAAGTATCTGCACTTCTGGGGGCACCGGCCGAGGCCGGACGGCCGGATCGGGGCGAGCTGTCTGAGCCAGTGGTGGCCGGCGCCGTTCACGGTCGACGGCGTGGCGTACGCGACGGCCGAGCACTGGATGATGGCGGCCAAGGCCCGGCTCTTCGAGGACCCGGCGGCGGAGCGTGCCGTGCTGGCCGCGGAGCATCCCGCCGAGGCGAAGAAGGCCGGTCGGCTGGTGCGCGGGTTCGACGAGGCGACCTGGCGGCGGGAGCGGTTCCGGATCGTCGTCGAGGGCAGCGTCCACAAGTTCGGCGCGCATCCCGAGCTGCTGGGGTATCTGCTGGGCACGGGCGGCCGGGTGCTGGTGGAGGCGAGTCCCGTGGACCGGGTGTGGGGCATCGGGCTGGCCGCGGACGACGAGGCGGCGATGGATCCGGAGCGGTGGCGGGGTCCTAATCTGCTGGGGTTCGCGCTGATGGAGGCGCGGGAGCGGCTGCGGACGGCGGGGGCATGACGAAGGGGCCGGTCCGAGGACCGGCCCCTTCGCGCCGCTGCGTTCTTCAGGACGCCGCGCCGAGCCCGCCCATGATGCTGGCGAACAGCAGGAAGCCCAGCAGCGGCAGGATCACGGTGGCGATGATGCCGCAGACCAGGCCCGCGGTCGCCGCGCCCTTGTTGGTGGCCTCACCGCGGGTGGCCCTGCCGCGGCCGATGGCGCCGAAGATGATCGCGAGAATGCCCAGGATCACCCCGAAGAACCACATGATGAACGTCACGCTGCACACCACGCCGATGATGCCCAGCACCAGTCCCGTGGTCCCCATGCCGTTGCTCGGCTGCGCGGGCATCCCGTAGCCGGGCGCCTGCGGGTAGCCCACGGGCGGCGCGGCCGGGTAGCCGGGGCCGCCCTGCGGGTAGCCGTAGCCCGGGCCGGGCTGCTGCGGATAGCCGTACCCCGGGGCCGGCTGCTGCGGCGGCTGGGCCGGCGGGCCGAAACCACCCGGGGGCGGGTTGGTGTTGGACATGGACGCTCTCCCCTCCGTTGTCAGACCAGGGCATCGTAGTGGCCAAGTCGGCGGCGGGGGGCGGCTGTTTCAGCGGTGGGACGGGGCGGTGGCCACCGGGCCGACGGCGCCGTAGTAGGGGTCGTCGTTGCGGTCGCTGTTGATCGCGGCCGTGATGCCGACCGCGATCAGGACGATCACGGTGATGCCGAGGATGATCCCGATGATGCCCATGATCAGACCGGCCTGGGCCTGACCGTGGTTGGTGGCCACCCCGGCCTCGGCGCGCTTGCGGCCCTTGATGCCGAAGACGACGGCGAGGATGCCGGTGATCAGGGAGACCACGCCGTAGAGGCAGAAGAGGGTGCAGGAGACGATGCCGAGCACCATCGCGGCGATGCCCAGGCCGTTCTGGGGGGCCGGGGGCATTCCGGGCCAGCCGTAGCCGGACTGGGTGTATCCGGACTGCGGGTAGCCGGGGTAGCCGTAACCGCCGGGCGCTCCGGGGCCGGTGGGGGCCACGGGCGGGGGCGGGACGGCACCGGCACCGGCACCGGCACCGGACGGGTCGTACTGCGGCGTGCCGGTGGGCGGTGTGAAGCCCGGCATGGAGGTGACCGTGGCCTGGTCGTGGACGGACGGCGGCTGCGGCGTCTGGTTCTTGTCGAGCGAGGGCGTGCTCTCCGGCGGCGCCCACGGGTCGTGGCTGCCTCCGTCGGGCTGCGTCGCGTCCGTCATCGTGCGGTCCCCCCTGGGTCGATCGTCCCGTCATGCTACGGGGCCGGTCGGTGCGTGCCACAGTGCGGGTGCGTGGGGGCTGGTCACGCAGTTCGCCGCGCCCCTCAAGAAGGGCGCCGCACCACACCGCATACGATGAATTCGCGTCAATCGATCAGCCGATCACCCGCGCCCCGCCCGCCTCATGCCGACGGCGGCGCCGTTCCGGGGAGGAACCCTTGACCGAGCATCTCGTCGACCCCCGCGCCCCACACGACCTCAAGGCCTTCATCGCCGGCCTCCCCAAGGCCGAACTGCACGTGCACCACGTGGGATCCGCCTCCCCCCGGATCGTCTCCGAACTGGCCGCGCGGCACCCCGACTCGAAGGTGCCGACCGACCCAGAGGCGCTGGCCGACTACTTCACGTTCACCGACTTCGCGCACTTCATCGACGTGTACCTGTCGGTCGTCGACCTGATCCGCACCCCGGAGGACGTCCGGCTGCTGACGTACGAGGTGGCCCGGGACATGGCCCGGCAGCAGGTGCGGTACGCCGAGCTGACCATCACCCCCTTCTCGTCCACCCGGCGCGGCATCGACGAGCGCGCCTTCATGGACGCGATCGAGGACGCCCGCAAGGCCGCCGAGTCCGAGTTCGGGACGGTGCTGCGGTGGTGCTTCGACATCCCGGGCGAGGCGGGCCTGGAGGCCGCCGAGGAGACGGCCCGGCTCGCCACCGACGACCGGCTGCGCCCGGAGGGCCTGGTCTCCTTCGGCCTCGGCGGACCCGAGGTGGGCGTGGAACGGCCGCAGTTCAAGCCGTATTTCGACCGGGCGATCGCCGCCGGGCTGCACTCCGTACCGCACGCCGGTGAGACGACCGGCCCGCAGACGGTGTGGGACGCGCTGACCCACCTGCGGGCCGAGCGCATCGGGCACGGCACCAGCTCCGCGCAGGACCCGAAGTTGCTCGCGCACCTCGCCGAGCACCGGATCCCGCTGGAGGTGTGCCCGACCTCGAACATCGCCACGCGCGCGGTGCGCACCCTCGACGAGCACCCGATCAAGGAGTTCGTGCGCGCGGGGGTCCTCGTCACCATCAACTCCGACGACCCGCCGATGTTCGGCACCGACCTCGACAACGAGTACGCGGTCGCCGCCCGGCTGCTGGAGCTCGACGAGCGGGGCCTGGCCGAGCTGGCGAAGAACGCCGTCGAGGCGTCCTTCCTGGACGCGGCGGGCAAGGCCCGGATCGCCGGCGAGATCGACACGTACACCGCGCAGTGGCTCAGCCGGTGACGCCCGCCCCGGTCGCCGTGGCCCACCGGGGCGACCCCTACCGCGTCCGCGAGAACACCGTCGCGTCGCTGCGTTCCGCGCTGCGCCGGGGCGCGGACGCGGTGGAGATCGACGTACGGCTCACCCGGGACGGTGTGCCGGTGCTGCTGCACGACGCGACGCTGAAGCGGCTCTGGGAGCACGATCGGCCCCTGCTCGCGCTGTCCTCCGAGGAGGTGCGCGGGCTGACCGGCGGCGGCGTGCCGACCCTGGCCGAGGCGCTGACGGCGACCGGTGGGCACCGGGTGATGATCGACCTGCCCGGGGCGCCCGATGTGCGGGCGGTGCGCAGGATCATGGGCGTCGTGGCGGAGGCCGGGGCGGCGGACCGCGTGTACTACTGCGCGGGCGCCGACGCCATGCTCGCCGTGCGCGCGGCGGATCCGGCCGCGGAGATCGCCCTCACCTGGACGACCCTTGCCCCGCCCCGGCCGGTGCTGCTGGAGGCGATCCGCCCGCGCTGGCTCAACTACCGCTTCTCGCTGGTGGACCGCCCTCTCGCCGAGCGCGTGCACGCCGACGGCCACCTGCTGTCCGTCTGGACGCCCGACACCCGCCGCTCGATGCGGCGGCTGCTGGAGGCGGGCGTGGACTCGATCACGACGAACCGCGTCGACGTGCTGTGCGCTACACGCGCGAGTGCTGCGGCACCGTCGCCGGATCGGCCGGGCTCGCGCGTGTGAGGTACTGCGGCACCGGCGCGCTGTTGGTGCCGGTGTCGCGGACGAGCCCGTAGCGGATGGCGCCCTGGGCGGGGCCCGCGTCGATGTCCTCGACCACGGCGTCCCGGTTCGTCGGGAAGACGATGAGGCCGTAGTCGCAGCCGCGTTCGTTCTGGGTGAGGGTGACGGTGCCGTCGAGGTAGAAGTACTCGTTCTGCCACATCTGCTGGGTGCCGGGCGGGAGGACGGCGTAGCCGATGGCGGGGCCGCCCATGCCGGTGGCGTAGCCGTTCGGGGCGCCGGGCAGCGGGTCGTCCATCCGCCGCGAGCCGCCGGACGCCACGTGGAAGAGCCTGCCCTTCAGGCCGGTCCAGGACGGCATGACCAGCGCGCCGGGCCGGGACTTGGGCGAGATCTGCCAGCGGACCAGCACGTAGCCCCGGCCGGTGAGGGTCACGCTGTCGCCGCGGTGCTGCATGACGGCCTTCGGGCCGCCGGTGCTGGTGATGCCGGACTCGGGGCGGCGCGGCAGGGCGGCGGGCCGGGCGTCCGGGTCGGGGGCGCGGTCGACGGCGTCGACGACCGTGCCGTACGGGTCGGTCTTCTCCTTCGTCGCCGACGGCGAGGCCTTGGGGGTCGCGGCGGGCGGGGCCGAGGGCCGCGGAGGCATGGAGGTCGCCGTGGCCGTGGGGGTGGCCGCGGCCCGGGGCGGTGGGGCGTCCGGCGGCTGGGTGACGACGTAGGCGCCGCCCGCGACGATCGTCGCGCCCGCCGTCATCGCGACGGCCGGCTTGGTGAGCGCGCCGAGCAGCTTGGCGGACCAGCCGACGGAGGTGGCCGCCGCCGCGGTCTTGCCGCCGAGGGCGAGCGACAGGGTGAATCCGGCGGGCAGCGGGACGAGGGCGATGCCGACCAGGAGGCGTTCGGCGGGGACGACGGCCTCGCGGGTGCCGTCGCAGTAGCCGCAGCCGCGGATGTGCCGGGCCAGCCGCTTGCGCCACACCGAGTCGGGCCGGCCGTCCCAGCGGCCGGTCACCTCGCGCAGGCCGGGGCAGGCGCCGTCCAGGGCGCGGACGATGCCGCGCGAGGTCTCCAGGCGCTCCTTCATCCGCTGGACGCGCACGGCGGCGTGCTGCCGGGTGATGCCGACGGCGGCGGCCAGTTCGCGCCGGGTCAGTTCGCCCGCGACCTCCAGCCACCACAGCGACAGCAGGTGCCGGTCCTCGTCGTCGAGCCACCGGACCGCCTCGGCGACCTCACGCCGCTGCCCCTCCAGCTGGAGTCGCAGCACGGTCAGTTCGGCGAAGTCGGAGGCGGCCGCCTCCTCCAGCCGGTCCGGGGTCTTCCGCCGGGCCCGGTCGCGGATCTGCCGCATGGCGATCGCCACGAGCCAGGACCGGAAGCTGTCCGGGTCGCGCAGCGAACCGAGGTTGTCGACCGCCCGCAGCATGGTCTCCTGGACGACGTCGTCGACGTCGGCGTGCCCGTTCAGGGCACGGCCCACGATGTTGTAGACCAGCGGCAGCCAGCCCGCGACCAGCTCGTCCAGCGCCCGCCGGTCACCGGCCTGGGCCGCCGTGACGACGGCGCGCCAGTGCTCACTGTCCACGGGGGCCCCTCGCCGACTGGGATCGGTACTTCTCCGCACGCACCCTCTCAGGCAGGACGGGGGTCTTGGCTATGTGGGGGATCACATGCGGGGAGACAGCGTGAAGGTTCTCGGGATAACAGTTTTTCTCAGCCGCCGAACGCCGGGGCGGCCGCCGGCCCGGTCAGCGCCTCCAGCCGCTTGATCCGCTGCCGCACGACGTACAGCGGGATCACCCCGAACACCCCGAAGGCCATGTCGATCACCGACCACCAGAAGGGGATCCCGCGGAGCGGTCCGCAGATCAGGGCGAGCGGGACGATGCCCGCGCAGGCGATCATGCCGAACTCGACGACCCAGATGTTGCGGACCGGGTCACGGTAGGGCCCGTAGAAGGCGACCGCGATCACCAGGTGCGCGAAGGCCAGCCAGTCCGTGCCGTAGAGGAGGAAGGGGTATTCGGCGTCGGCATGGTCCAGGCCGGCCCGGACCCGCTCGATCCATTCCATCAGCCCGGGCAGGTACTCGCCCACGGACAGCTCCCGCAGCAGGTCCTCGGTCCAGCGCAACTCGTGCACCAGCGGGAACGCCGTGGCGCCGCTGAGCACCAGGCACACGACGAAGAAGACCAGCCACGCGCGAATGCCCTTCACGAGGGCGGCTCTGTCGCTCATGGAGGCACTCTACGCCATTCTTGAACGTGTTCAAAAATGCTTCCGCGGGCAGCGGAACGGCCCCGGGCGGCATCAGCGCCCAGGGCCGTCCCGACCGAACCGTGTGACTACGCGTCCAGCGACGTCATCACGTGCTTGATCCGCGTGTAGTCGTCGAAGCCGTAGCCCGAGAGGTCCTTGCCGTAGCCGGACTTCTTGAAGCCGCCGTGCGGCATCTCGGCGACCAGCGGGATGTGCGTGTTGATCCACACGCAGCCGAAGTCGAGCTTCTTGGACATCCGCATGGCGCGGCCGTGGTCCTTGGTCCACACGGAGGAGGCCAGCGCGTACTCGACGCCGTTGGCCCACTCCACGGCCTGCTCCTCGTCGGAGAAGGACTGCACGGTGATGACCGGGCCGAAGACCTCCTTCTGGATGATCTCGTCGGTCTGCTTCAGGCCCGAGACGACGGTCGGCGCGTAGAAGTAGCCCTTGTCGCCGACCCGCTTGCCGCCGGCCTCCACGCGCGCGTGCGCCGGCAGCCGGTCGATGAAGCCCTCGACCTGCTTGAGCTGGTTGGGGTT
>NZ_JBEOXI010000145.1:0-21210 GCF_040296465.1 Streptomyces sp. NPDC002130 | reverse complement strand
ATGGCTCTCGCACGTCAACTCCAACGTGCTGAAGGTCAAGCTCGCCACGGCGATCGTGGGCATCTCCTCCGTACACCTGCTCCAGATGTTCGTGGACGTCCACCACACCTCCCGGCACGCCCTGCTGTGGGGGACGGTGATCCACATGGCCTTCATCGCCTCGGCGGCGATCCTCGCCTACATGTCGGGGCCGATGGTCGCGCAGGCGGACCGCGGCCACGCCGACCGCTCACAGCCCGGGCACGCGCAGGCAGAGCACGCGCGGGCCGTGGGCCGGGAGGAGAGCGAACACGGAGACCGGCACCGGACCCAGCCGGAACCCGAGGCCCCGGTGGCCACACCGGCCGTCCCTCGACAGCCCGACCCCGATGCCGACGCCGAGGCCCGGATCCGTGCCGCCGGCTTCCCCGCCCGCAAGCTGCTGGAGGACTTCGACCAGCAGCACCCCCGGAACCTCGACCGGGAGGCCGTGGCCCGGCTCGGCAAGGCGGAGTTCGTCGCCGCCCGGCGCAACGTGGTTCTCGTCGGGCCGCCCGGCACCGGCAAGACCCATCTCGCCGTCGCCTTGGGCGTCCGTGCCTGCCAGGCCGGGCACCGGGTGCTGTTCGCGACCGCCGCCGAGTGGGCCGCCCGCCTCACGGAAGCCCGGGCCGCCGGCCGGCTGGACGCGGAGCTGACCGCCCTCGACGATCACCCCCTCCTGATCGTCGACGAGATCGGCTACACGCCCTTCGACGCGGCGACCGCGAGCCTGTTCTTCCGGCTCGTCGCCCACCGCTACGAGCGGGCCTCGCTGATCGTGACCAGCGACCGCCCGCTCGGCCGCTGGGACGAGGTCTTCGGCCCGTCCGCCCCGGCGATGACGGACCGCCTGGCCCACCACGCCGACCTCGTGCGGCTCGACGGGGACAGCTACCGCACGCGCCGCGCTACGTCAGCGTGGGCAGACTGACGTTCTGGACCAGCGGGCCTTCGATGGAGACCCCCTCGGTGACCAGCGGCTCCACGGCGGCGACCGGCAGGGGCAGCGGCGGCGCGGGGGCCGCCGCGGCGGAGGGCACGAGCACCCCCACGAGCGCGACGGCACACAGAGCGACGGCGGGCAGGTTCTCACGCATGGGGACGGCACGGCCTTTCGGAGGATGACATCGGGGACGGCGGCACCGCACCGCGAGCCGGCCCGGGGACGCCTGGACCGGCCCGTGGCGTGCGCGGGAGCGGATCAGACCTGCGGTGTCTCCAGGACGAGGCCGGCGACGTCGATGCTCACCGCGGAGGCCGGAGTGGCGAGCCCCCCGAACGTCATCAGGGCGGCGGTGGCGAGGACGGCGGCGACTCGGCGGACAGCGCGCATGGGCGGATTTCCTTTCGGCGAGACTCACGGACACCCGGTGGCTGCCCCCGCGCGCACGGCGTGATGCGGCACGCCAGGGAAGGTCGCCCGAGCGTGGGAAATCCCCGGCGTGGCGTGCATGAACGCCCGCCCGCACCCGAACGGGTGACGCGGCCCGCCCCGTGCCGTCAGCCCGCGTCGTCGGCGAGCTCGGCGACCCCGGTGATCCGGTGCAGCGGATACGTACGGACCTCGTCCGCGGTGTGGTCGTACGCCGTGACGAAGCCGCCCTCGACGCGGACCGGGGCGATGACCCGCTGGCTGGCGGCGCCCTCGGCGTTGACATAGCCGATCCACAGGGCCTCGCCGGTCAGGACGGCGGCCTGCATCGTGGCGAGGGTCTCGGCGGCACCGGTGCGGGGCAGCTCGCCTTTGGCCGCCGGAGCCGCGCCCGGCTTGCGCGGGGCGGTGGAGGCCAGGTCGCCGGCCCGGATGGCGCGCAGCGCGGCCGACAGGAGGGTGTCGTCCGGGACGGGCGGGCCGTCCGGGACCGGCTCGGGCGGGGTACGGGGCGGGGTGCGGTGGGCCAGGGCGCGGGTGATCAGCACATCGCCCTCGGCGGACTCGGCGGCCGGCGCGAACCCCATCGCCCGCAGGCCTTCCAGCAGCCCCGCCGGGTCGGCCTGGGCGGCCAGCACGGTCGGGGCGAGCCGGCGCAGCCCGAGCCCGGCGGCCCGCTTGTCGGCGAGGATCTCGCTGAGCACCGCGTCGTCGTCGCAGCGCACGTACGCCGAGGCCGCTCCGACCCGCAGATGGCCGTGCCGGCGGGCCACGTCGTCGATCAGGTACGCCAGCGGCTGCGGCACCGGCGTGCGGGAGTGCGCCGCGAGGAAGGCGTGCAGGTCGGAGGCGGCCTGACCGGCGTCCAGCGCCCGCCGCACCGAGCCGGGCGTGAACCGGTAGACGGTCGCCCCGCCCTTGGACTCGACGTCCGCCAGCACACCCAGCATGTCCGCGAGCGGCCGCCGCAGAGGCCCGGGCGCCACCGCCGTCAGGTCGGCCTGGAGCAGCACGTGGTCCAGTGGTTCCGGCAGCAGCGGCGCGAGCAGCCGGGCCGCGGCGGCGGAGGCGACGGCCTGCTCGGCGGGGGAGAGGGCGGCGAGCGGGGCGGGGCGGTGATGGTGGTGGACGGGCAGCTTGTCCCCGGGACCGGACGGCTCCGCTTCCGGGCCCGGCGCGGGAGCCGCGGGCGCGCCCAGCAGTGCCCGGCCCTGGGCCGACAGCGCGCCCCGGCCGGTGACACCCAGCAGCTCCGCCTCGGACAGCGCCCACTCGGCGAGCCGGCCGCGCAGGTCGTCCTCGCGCCGTTCGCCGCGCAGGGGCCGCTCCCAGCGCAGCCGGGCCAGCACCGACCCGGCGGCGGGCGCGGCACCCTCCGGCAGCCCGGCGAGCAGCGCCAGCACCCGGTGCCGTACCTCGGGCGCCGCCGAGCGGTCCAGGCCGGGCCCGAGCGCCGACAACGTCCGGTCCTTGGCGTCCCGCCCGCCCACCAGACCGGCCGTCCGGGTCGCCGCGAGCCACGCCGTGACCAGCCGCGACCAGCGTTCGGCGGGCGGCTGCTCCAGCCACTCGTCATAGGCGGGGGTCGCCGCGTACCGCTCGTCGGCCTCGCCGTCCGAGGCGATCAGACCGGCCGCGTACGCCAGTTCCACCCAGAACGCGGCCGTCGGCTCGGGCACGTCGAGGGCGACGGCGGTCCGCTTCAGGTCCCGCACGCTCAGCCCGCCGGCCCGCAGCACCGCCGGCCCGCCCTCGTCCCAGTCCTTCAGCAGCTCCTCGACGGTCGCGAGCGCGGTGTACGCCTGACCGGCCGCGGTGCTGTCCACAACCTGTGGACGGTGCGCGGCCGCCGCCTCCACCACCGGTGGCACCGGCTCGGCCGCCCGGTGCGCCAGACCCCGCCGCAGATGCAGGGCGACCTCGCGCGGCAGGACGACCGTCCCGGGCGCCGTCGGAAGCAGCAGTCCGCGGTCCAGCAGCCAGCGCAGCCGGGGCGCCGGATCGTGCGTGACCTGCCCGTACGGCGGCCCCCACACCAGACGGTCCAGCACGTCGAGGGAGTCGGCCGGGGCGTCCGCGAGCAGCGCGGACATCCGGGCCCGGTCCGTGAACAGCCCGGCCAGGGCGGTCACCGCGGAGACCGAGTCGTGCGTCGAGGCCAGCCCGGCGGCCACGACGATCTCCTGGATCCGGCCCGGGGACATCCCGGCGGTGGCCTCCTGGACCGTCGGGCCGAGCCCCGTCGGCGAGGGGTGCTGCGGCGAGGGGGCCAGCAGCTCACGCGCCGTGCGGACCAGCCGCAGCCGGTCGTCGTCGCCCCACACCAGGGCCTGCTCGCGCAGCAGCCCGACGGCGTGCGGCAGGGCCGCGACCACGGCCGGGTCCGCGTCGTCCCCGGCCATGAGCCCCAGCAGTTCGCCGTACGTCGCCGGGTCGGCGGCCACGGCCAGCGCCTCCGCCGTCTGCAGCGCGAACCGGTCCAGCCGCTCCAGGGCCCGCACCACCGAGGCACGGGTGCCGGCGCGGGTCGCGAGCTGGGTGAGGTCGGTGGGGACCGGCGTGATGAGATCCGGGCGGCTGCGCAGGAGCGCGCCCAGCGAAGCATCGCCCCGCGCGCGGAGCGCTTCCGCGAGGGAGCGGGGGGCCGGGGGCCTGTCCTCGGTGCTCATCCGGTCAACGGTAGCGGGTCGCCCGCGGCGGCCGGGCCGACTGTGCGCGGCCTCGCCCCCCATACGCGGGACGGGTTTTTGGCCGCCCTGAGGGCACTCGCGGTACCGTCGTGCGACGGCGTCACGCAACGCACCCGCCCCGGAGGGGACTTCGTGGGGATTGAGAGCGACCAGGTCGTTTACGAGTATCTGAGCCGCGTCGGCGACGTGGCCCAGCAGCGGCAGTTGTCGTCGGCCACCCGCATGCGTCTGGTCGCGGACCTGCGCAACGAGATCGACAAGCGCCGCTCGAAGGCCACCGTCGACTCGCCCGCCGCCGTCCGCCGCATCCTGTCCCGCCTGGGCAGCCCCGACGACATCGTGACCGCGGCGGCGGGCGGCACGACCGGAGGGCCGCACGGCGCCGCCCCCGCCTCCGTCCCGGTGCAGCGCGAAACCGAGCCGGAGGAACGGGGCGAGCGGGCGAAGGGCGTCATGCGGCGCGTCGTACCGCGCCCCCGCCCGGCGCGGCCCGCCGAGGACCCGCACCCCGCGCCCTCGGACGGTGCGGCCCCGCCGCATCTGGCCGCCGGGCACGAACTCGGGGACAGCGCGCTCCAGCCGGACTGGTGGCGGGTGGAGAGCGGACCCTTCGGCGTGGGCGACGAGGTGCCGGGCTTCGTGGGCGGGGTGGAGCTGCCCGACCTGCTGAAACCGCCGGCACCTCGGAAGGCGCAGCAGGAGAAGCCCGACGCCGAGGAGACGGCCCCGGCCGTCGAGGCGGCGGTGGAGACCGGGAAGGGGAGCCGCCGCCGTCTCGCACGCCTCTCCGCCGGGAACTGGAGCAACCCGCTCCTCCTGATCGCCGCGGGTCTCCTCGTCGCCGGTGCCGTGCTCGGCAACTGGTTCGTCCTGCTGCTCGGCTGGCTGATCGCCTACGCCTCCCGCCGCCTCACCCAGGCCGAGACCAAGTGGGCGGTGGTGATCTTGCCCGGCCTCTCCCTGGCGGGGGGCCTG
The DNA here is from genome assembly GCF_040296465.1 of Streptomyces sp. NPDC002130. NCBI lineage: Bacteria > Bacillati > Actinomycetota > Actinomycetes > Kitasatosporales > Streptomycetaceae > Streptomyces > Streptomyces sp. NPDC002130. Next base: position 16,152 of record NZ_JBEOXI010000145.1, on the reverse strand, counting down.
GTCTGGCTCTGGGGCCGGATGAACGGCCGCTGGGGCACCCCGATCGCCGAGGGCCACATGAACGCGGCGGTGTCGGAGACCTGGCCGTGGGTGGTCAGGGGCGCGGCGGTGGCATCGGCGCTGTTCCTGGTGTGGCGCTCACAGCGCTCGCGCTAGCGGGCACCCATGGGGCGCGTCGGCGCGTGGCCCTCACAGCGCTCGCGCCGGTGGGCACCCCCCGGGCGTCCGCCGATCACAGCCGGACGTCTGCCGTTCACACCGCCTGGGCACAATGGCCCATATGGCACTCACCGTCGGCTTCGACCTCGACATGACCCTCATCGACTCCCGGCCCGGCATCCGTGCCTGCTACCAGGCGCTGTCCGAGCGCACGGGCACGTACATCGACGCCGACCTGGCGGTCACGCGGCTCGGGCCGCCGCTGGCCGAGGAGCTGATCAACTGGTTCCCGGCCGAGGAGATCGCGGCCATGGCGGACCTGTACCGGGAGATGTACCCGACGATCGCCATCGCCGCGACCCCGGCCCTGACCGGCGCCCGGGAGGCCATCGCCGCCGTACGGGAGGCCGGCGGACGCGCGATAGTCGTCACCGCCAAGTACGAGCCCAACGCCAAACTGCACCTCGCCCACCTCGGCATCGAGCCCGACGCCGTCATCGGCGACCTGTGGGCCGAGCAGAAGGCGGAGGCGCTGCGCGAGCACGACGCGGGCGTCTACGTCGGCGACCACGTCGGGGACGTCCGCGGCGCACGGGCCGCCGGGGCCCTCTCGGTCGCGGTGGCCACCGGCCCCTGCCCGCCGGAGGAACTGCGCGCGGCGGGCGCGGACGTCGTCCTCGACGATCTGACCGAATTCCCGCGGTGGCTTTCGGACTACCGTCCCGCGCGCGCCTGACGCCGGCCCGCTGCCACGGAACGCAGCACTCCCGCACCGGCCATCAGGAATCCGACGGCCATGAGCATGCTCAATCCGAACATGTACGTCGGAAAGGGAGTCGTCCCGAGCAACAGCGGGGCGACCGTGACCAGTGTGGCCAGGGCGCCGATGAAGAACACGACGGCTCCGGCCCGGACCAGGCGGTCACCGGGAGCGGCGGAATTCGTTTGGGTTTTGTCACGCACCCGACCAGGGTAGTTCCCAGCGCGAAGGAACAACCGGGTGACGTCTTGTCACCGGCTCCAAGAGCATTAGCCTGGGTACCGGCGGGTCCGTACGACCCGCCCGAGTGCTATCAAGAGCCGTTTCCAGAAGCAGTTTTCCGACGAGTACGAGGACGAGGACAGACGTGCCTACCGGCAAGGTCAAGTGGTTCAACAGCGAGAAGGGCTTCGGCTTTCTCTCCCGTGACGACGGCGGCGACGTCTTCGTCCATTCCTCGGTCCTCCCCGCCGGAGTCGAGACGCTCAAGCCGGGCCAGCGAGTGGAGTTCGGCGTCGTCGCCGGACAGCGCGGCGACCAGGCGCTGTCCCTGGCGATCCTGGACCCGACTCCGTCCGTCGCCGCCGCGACCCGCAAGAAGCCGGACGAGCTGGCCTCCATCGTCCAGGACCTGACGACGCTGCTGGAGAACATCACGCCCATGCTGGAGCGGGGCCGCTACCCCGAGAAGACCGCGGGCAAGAAGATCGCCGGCCTGCTGCGCGCGGTCGCCGACCAGCTGGACGTCTGAGCCTCAGGGAAAGCGCAGCGCGTCCGGGCCGAGGGGCGGTACGAGTCCCTCGGCCGCCGCGCGGGTCAGCAGCCCGCGTACGGCCGCGTAACCGTCCTCGCCGAGCCCCGCGGTGAATTCGTTGACGTACAGCCCGATGTGCTGGTCGGCGACGGCCGGGTCCATCTCCTGGGCGTGCTCCATGACGTAGGGCCGGGACGCCTCGGGATCGTCCCAGGCGGCGCGCACGGACGTCCGGATGGAGTCGGCGAGCAGCCGCAGCTTCTGCTCCCCCAGCGACCGCTTGGCGATGATCGCGCCCAGCGGGATCGGCAGCCCGGTGGTGTTCTCCCAGTGCTCGCCCATGTCGGCCAGCTTGTGCAGTCCGTACTGGCCGTAGGTGAAGCGCGCTTCGTGGATCACGAGTCCCGCGTCGACCTTGCCGTCCCGCACGGCCGGCATGATCTCGTGGAACGGCATGACGACGATGTCGCCGACCCCGTCGGCCACGGTGTCCGCGGCCCACAGCCGGAACAGCAGATAGGCGGTCGACTTCTCGCTCGGCACGGCGACGGTCCGGCCGGTGAGCTCGGTGTCCGCCTCCCGCGTCAGCACCAGCGGCCCGCACCCGCGCCCCAGCGCGCCCCCGCAGGGCAGCAGGGCGTAGTCGTCGAGGACGTAGGGCAGCACGGCGTACGACACCTTCAGCACGTCGAACTCGCCGCGCTCGGCCATGCCGTTGGTGATGTCGATGTCGGCGAAGGTCACGTCGAGGGCCGGGGCGCCCGGGACCCGGTCGTGGGCCAGGGCGTCGAAGACGAACGTGTCGTTCGGGCAGGGCGAGTACGCGATCTGCAGCTGCTCAACTGTCATGCCGGTTCCAACCCTCCAGTACGGGCGCGAGCTTCCCGAACCCTTGCGTCAAGGCTGCCAGGGCGTCGGCGATCCGCCACGCGGCGCGGTCACGGGGCCCGACGGGATTGGAGATCGCCCGGATCTCCAGCACGGGCACCCCGTGCGCGGCGGCGGCCTCGGCGACGCCGAAGCCCTCCATGGCCTCGGCGAGGGCGGTGGGGTGCCGTTCGCGCAGCGCGGCGGCCCGGGCGGCCGTCCCGGTCACGGTCGACACGGTGAGGACGGCCCCGGTCCGGGCCCCGGTGGCATCGGCGACCCGCCGTACGAGATCCGCGGGCGGCTCATGCCTGACGGTCCCGAAGCCGAGCTCGGTGACCGGCACGAACCCGTCCTCGGTCTCGGCCCCCAGATCGGCCGCGACGATCCCGTCGGCGACGACGAGCGACCCCAGGGGCGCCTCGGGCTGGAACCCGCCGCCGATCCCGGCGGACACGACGAGGTCGTAGGGCTCGCCCCGCAGGGCGGCGGCCGTGAGGGCGGAGGCGGTGGAGGCGGCGGCGAGTGCCGGCCCGACACCTCCGGCGATCACCTCGATGCCGCTGTCACTCAGGCAGGCCTGGGCCACCGCGTCCCTCTCCACGGGAACAGCAGTGGCCACGAGCACCCGGCCAAGCCCAGCGGCAGCGATCAGGCGTCCTTCTTGAGCTTGAAGTTCCAGAGCCCGGACGCGTCCTTGTCGCCCTCCTTGATGGACACCAGCGTCGAGTTGCCCTGCGCGCCGTACTGGGCGTTGAAGAACACGCTGCCCGGAATCGTGCGGTAGGTCTTCGTGCTGGAGTCGGTCAGCGGCTGACCGTTCATCAGGATCGTCCAGCCCTCGTCGGCGATCTCGGGGTCGACCCCGAAGCGCACCGTCTCGTCGGGGTCGACGGAGATGGTCTTGATGCCCTTGTCCTTCAGGCACCCCGCGAGATCGGACTGCTTCAGGGCGTCGCCCTGGCCACCGCAGGTGGCCTCGGAGTTCACCGAGTCGCTGCCCACGGTGACCGTGGCCATCGGCGTCGGCTTGTCACAGGCCGACAGGACGAGCAGTCCGGCGGATACGACGCCGGCGACGGCGACGGCGCGGCGGCGTCGCACAACGGATTGCAACGTGTTCATGGGCGAAGGCTATCGGGCCCGCGCAGCGGACCGCCCACGCGGGGTACGGCTCCCTGGGAGAACCATCAGAAGGGCCCTATGCGGCCCGTGCGGCCCTACGCCACCCGCGCCCGTCCCGGGCTCCCGCGCCGGGCCGAGTCGATCAGCCCCCGCACGGTCGTCAGCCACCCGATGCCGACGATCGCGGCACCCACCGCCAGCCCGGCCGTGCCGTTGAGCGGCATCACGATGCCGATCGCGCCGCCCAGCACCCAGGACATCTGCAGCAGCGTCTCGGAGCGGGCGAAGGCCGACGTACGGACGAGTTCGGGCACGTCCCGCTGGATCAGCGCGTCCAGGGACAGCTTGGCCAGGGCCTGGGCGAACCCGGCGACGGCGGCCAGCGCTGCCACCAGCACCGCGCTGAAGAACACCGAGGCCGTGATCGCCGCGCCCGCCACGCAGGCCACGACCGTCACGATGATGATCTCCGGCGCCCGGGAGCGCAGCCACGCCCCGACGGCCGTACCGAGCGCGTTGCCCACACCCGCCGAGACGGCCACTATCCCCAGCGACACCGCGGCGCTCTGGCCGGAGACCGGGTGCTCGCGCAGCAGGAACGCCAGGAAGAAGATCAGGAATCCGGTCAGGCAGCGGATGGCGGCGTTGGCGGCCAGCGCGTGGGTGACGGCCGGGCCGACCGTGCGCAGCCCGGGCCGCTTGACCGGCTGCCGGTGCGGCCCGTGCAGGTGCTGCTCGTCCGCCGCCAGCAGCGCGCGGTCCTCGCCCTTGGCGGAGTCGACCTTCGGAGGCAGTGTGAACGACAGGACCGTCCCCGCCACGAAGAGCACGAAGGCGCCGAAGAGCGGCCAGCGCGGCCCGATCTGCTGGAGTCCGGCACCGACGGGCGCGGCGATGCCGGTGGCGAGGAGGCCGCCGAGGGTGACCCGCGAGTTGGCCTTCACGAGGGAGAACCGCGGCGGCAGCAGCCGGGGTACGACGGCACTTCTGACCACGCCGTACGCCTTCGACGAGACGAGGACGCCGAGCGCGGCCGGGTACAGCTCCAGGCCGCCGCTGACGACCGCGCCGGACAGCACGATCGCGAGCAGCGCCCGGGCCAGCATCGCGCCGGCCATGGCGGCGCGGCGGCCGTGCGGGAGACGGTCGAGGAGGGGGCCGATGACGGGGGCGAGGAGGGTGAAGGGCGCCATGGTGATGGCGAGGTAGAGCGCGACGCGCCCGCGCGCCTCGTCGGTGGGCACGGAGAAGAAGACGGTGGAGGCGAGGGCGACCGTGATCATGACGTCGCCGGCGCCGTTCACCCCGTGCAGTTCGATCAGCTTACCGAGGCCGGACTCGCCGGCGCCGTGCGCGTGGGTGGCCTTGCGGATGCCGCGGGCCGTGCCGGTCACCGGGAAGTGCAGGGCACGGCCGACCGTGCGGAAGAAGCCCACACGGCCCGGTCCGCCCGGTCGGATTTTTCCCTTGACCCCTTTCGACCCACCGGTCCCGGTGGCGCCCGGGGGTGTCTTCGCGGCTGCCACGACGTCATAGTGCCCCGATAAGGCCGTGGGTAGTGCCATTACCGCTTGTATAGGGCCTGTGGGGTGACTGTCGGGGGCGGCGGCTCGGGGTCCGGTGGGCGGCGCAATAGGACCGTCGGTGTACGCGACGTGGGGCGGAAGGGTAGCGTGCGTATCTCAGCCATCCCGCAAAATGGATGAAGGACGTCGACGCGGTCCCCCGGTCCGCTCCGTCCGCCCCCGCGCCGGGAGTGGCGCACTCGTGAGACGGCGTATGGAGAGAAGCGATACCTGTGAGCGCAGCGACAACGCGAAGCCGCACCCCTGACCGTCTGTGCGCCGAGGCCGTCGACCTCGCACGCGCCGCAGCCGAGGAGGCCGCCGCGCCAGGAATCGTCGGCGAGCACGTGGGGCTGGTCTCCGAGGGGGACCGCGTTGTCACGCACTTCTTCGAGTGCCGGGAGCTCGGGTACCGGGGCTGGCGCTGGGCCGTGACGGTGGCCCGGGCCTCCCGGGCGAAGATCGTCACGGTGGACGAGGCGGCCCTGCTGCCCGGACCGGACGCGGTGCTGGCCCCCGAGTGGGTGCCGTGGAGCGAGCGGCTGCGGCCCGGCGACATGGGGCCCGGCGATCTGCTGCCCACCGACGCCGAGGACCTGCGGCTGGAGCCGGGCTACTCGGGCGAGGACGAGCCGGCGCCGAACGTCCCGGTGTCGCACGAGTTGGCCGACCTGGTCGAGGCGGAGGACGCCGACCTCACTCCGGGCTCCGCGTCCGGCTTCACGGTGGCCCCCTCCCGCGGTTCGATCCCCGCGGTCGCCGAGGAACTGGGCATGCGCCGGGCCCGCGTCCTGTCCCGCTACGGCCTGCACAGCGCGGCCGACCGCTGGGAGGAGGCCTTCGGCCCCAAGACCCCCATGGCCCAGTCGGCCCCCGCGGCCTGCGTCAGCTGCGGCTTCCTCGTCCCCATCGGCGGCTCCCTCGGCCAGGCCTTCGGCGCCTGCGCCAACGAGTTCTCCCCGGCCGACGGCCGTCTGGTCTCCCTCTCCTACGGCTGCGGCGGCCACTCCGAGGCCGCGGTCATGCCCCGCCCGCCCCAGCCGCCCGCCCCGGTCATCGACGAGACCCGGGTCGACCCGTTCCCGCTGCGCCCGGCCCCGGACTCCGGCTCGGTGACGCCGACGGCGGACGCGGACACGGAGGAACTGGGGCACTCCTAGCCCCCACGTCCTCAGGGCACCGCCCGCCCGGCCGCCCGGGCCGGGCGGGCGCACGCCGTCCGCTCCTCAGGCGGTACCTTCTCCTCACGTCCACGAGGAGAAGGAACGGAACGTGAGCAGCAAGTTCGTGCGGCCCGCCGCCGAGGGGGCCGATCCGTTCGGTACCGCCCGTCTGCGGCGCGGTGTCCTCGACGCCTGGGCCACCAGCCCCGCCCGGTTCCGTGAGGACGCCAACGCCGAGGAGGACCTGGTCCTCGGCGGCTACCGGGACCGGCTCGTCGTGGAACTCGCCCAGAACGCGGCCGACGCCGCCGCCCGGGCCGGAGTACCGGGGCGGCTGCGGCTCACCCTGCGCGACGACGTGCTCGTCGCCGCCAACACCGGCGCCCCGCTGGACGCCGCCGGGGTCGAGTCGCTGTCCACACTGCGGGCGTCGGCCAAGCGGGACACCGGGGACACGTCTTCCGTGGGGCGTTTCGGAGTCGGGTTCGCCGCCGTGCTGTCCGTCACCGACGAGCCCGCCGTCGTCGGCCGGCACGGCGGTGTGCGGTGGTCGCTGGCCGAGGCCAGGGCACTGGCCGCCGAGACCGCCCGGCACAGCCCCGGCCTCGGGGACGAGGTCCGGCGGCGGGACGGGCACGTACCCCTGCTGCGGCTGCCGTACGCCGCCGAGGGCACCGCCCCCGCCCCCTACGACACCGCCGTGATCCTGCCGCTGCGGGACACCCCGGCCGCCGATCTCGCCGAGCGTCTGCTGCGCGCCGTCGACGACGCCCTGCTGCTCACCCTCCCAGGACTCGAAGAGCTGGTCGTCGAGATCAACGGGGAGAGCCCGCGCACCCTCACCCGCCGCACCGACGGTCCCTTCACCGTCGTCGACGACTCCGCCCACGGCGTCACCCACTGGCGCACCGCCGCCGCCCACGGCCCCCTCACCCCCGACCTCCTCGCCGACCGGCCCGTCGAGGAGCGGCTGCGGCCCCACTGGTCCGTCACCTGGGCCGTGCCCGTGGCCAGCGACGGCAGCCCGGCCCGGCCCGGCACCAACGCGGTCGTGCACGCGCCCACCCCCAGCGACGAGCCGCTCGGCGTCCCGGCCCTGCTCATCGCCTCGTTCCCACTGGACTCCACCCGCCGGCACGCCGCCCCCGGCCCGCTCACCGACTTCCTCGTCGAGCGCGCGGCCGACGCCTACGCCGAACTCCTCGGCGACTGGCGGCCGGTGACGTCCGGGATCATCGACCTCGTGCCGGGCCCGCTCGGCAAGGGCGAACTGGACGGCGCCCTGCGCCAGGCGATCCTTGAGCGGCTGCCGCGGACCTCTTTCCTGCCGCCCGCGCTCCCACCGCGCGAGGACGACGAGCTGCCGGAATCCCTGCGGCCCCGTGACGCCGAGGTCGTCGAGAGCGCGGGTGCGGACACCGTGCGGGTGCTCGCCGAGGTGCTCCCCACCCTGCTGCCCGCCGGTCTTGAGCGCCGTGCCGAGCTGCGGACCCTCGGCGTCGCCCGCGTCCCGCTGACCGACGCGATCGACAGGCTGGCCGGTCTGGAGAAGGAACCCGGTTGGTGGCGGCGGCTCTACGACAGCCTGGCCGGGATCGACCCGGACCGCCTGTCGGGGCTCCCGGTGCCCCTGGCGGACGGCCGTACGACCATCGGGCCCCGGCAGGTGCTGCTGCCCGGCGCGGAGACCGCGCGCATCGACCCCGAGGTGCTCGCCCGGCTCGGCCTCAAGGTCGCCCACCCGGACGCCGCCCACCCGATCCTGGAGAAGCTCGGCGCCCTGCCCGCGACACCCCGGGCGGTCCTCACCACCCCGCAGGTGCGGGTCGCCGTCGCCGCGTCCCTGGACGACGACGGCGGGGTGAACTGGGAGGAGGACTCCCTCGACGCCGAGGAACTGGCCGACACCGTGCTCGCCCTGGTGCGGGACGCCGGCCTGGAGCCCGGTGACGAGCCCTGGCTCGGTGCGCTCGCCCTGCCCGACGAGGACGGCGAACCGGCCCCGGCCTGCGAACTCGTCTTCCCCGGCGGGCCCTTCGCCCAGGTCATGCGCGAGGGCGAACTCGCCTCGGTGGACGCGGAGCTGGCCGCCAAGTGGGGCGAGCAGCCCCTCGCCGCCTGCGGTGTCCTGGTGGACTTCGTGATCGTCCGCGCCACCGACGTCGTCCTCGACCCGGACGAACTGGAGCCCCGCGAGGGCGACTTCGCCGAGCCGGACGACGCGGGCCTGCTGGATGCCGTCGACGTGTGGTGCGAGGACGTCCTCGACCGCTTCCCGGACAGCCCGGTGCCGCCGGTCGCCACCGAGATCATCGCCGTGCGGGACCTGGATCTCGTGGACGAGGACAAGTGGGCGCAGGCGCTGACGCTGCTGTCCCGGCCGCCGCTCAGGGACGCGATCGTGCAGCCCGTGCGGATCCTGCTGCCGGACGGGACGCACGAGGTCGTCCGTCCGTACACCGCGTGGTGGCTTCGCGGGAACCCGGTGCTCGACGGCCGCCGCCCGGCCGGCCTCAGGGCCGCCGGGGGCGATCCGCTGCTGCGCGGGCTGTACGACGAGGCCGACGCGACCGGGTTCGAGGACGAGCAGGTGCTGCGGGCGCTGGGGGTGCGGACGTCCGTCGCCGCGCTGCTGGACGAGCCCGGCGGTGCCGCCGAGCTGCTCGACCGGCTCGCCGACCCCGAGCGGGACGTGACGGGCGCCCAACTGCACGCCCTGTACGGGTCGCTGGCCGATCTGGACCCCGAGCAGGTGACCCTGCCGGACGATGTGCGGGCCGTCGTCGACGGCCGGGTGGAGGTCGTGGACGCGGCCGACGCGGTGGTGTGCGACTCGCCCGACCTGCTGCCGTTCACCGAGGGCGTGCCGCTGCTTCCCGTGCGCCCGTCACGCGCCGCCGAGCTGGCCGAACTGTTCCAGGTGCGGCGGCTGAGCGAGTCGGTCACCGGGGAGGTCACCTCCGAGGGCACCGAGCACGACGTGCCGGAGCCGGTGCGGGTGCTGCTCGGCCGGCGGACCCCGTCCTCCTACGTCGAGCACGAGGAACTCGTCGTCGACGGTGTGGAGATCGACTGGCGGCTCACCGACGACGGCGTCCTGCACGCCGCGACCCTGGAGGGCGTCGCAGCGGGGCTCGCCTGGGCGGCGGGGCAGTGGCCGCGGCGGTTCGAGGTGGCAGCTCTGCTGGAGGACCCCTCCCGCACGGACGAACTGGCGCGGGACCGGTGGTTCGACTGAGCCGGTGGTGAGGTACGGCTTCGGGGTCGTACGGCAGTTGGTGAAAACTCCCGCACATTTTTTTCACCTGTCGTACAACCATGCGCCTCACTGGAGTATCTGATCACTTGAGTCAACAGACTCCACGATCACTTGGACCCCGAGAGCCGACGACGAGCACCGGGGCCCCTCTCCACCTGGAGAACGCATGCGTATCCGAGCCACCGTGGCCGCCGTCACCGGCGCCCTGGCCCTTTCCGCCCTTGCCGTGCCGGCCGCACAGGCCGCCGAGCCGAGGGTTCCCGCAGACATCGCCGCCGCGAGCGAGGTCCTCCACGCCGACTCCGGCCGGTCGGCCTTCACCGGCGCCGTGGACGGCGAGGCGATCGCCCTGAACGCGACCTTCTCCAACGTGAAGGTCAACAACGGCAAGAACATCGCCGTCGGCACCACCAACCTGGTCAAGGTCCCCGTCTCCTTCACCCTGACCCACGGCCAGGAAGTGGACATCCACGCCGCGGACTTCTTCGCGGGCGTCGAGCTGTACCGCGGTGCCTCGTTCGAGGAGACGGCCTTCTACTTCGACAGCAACGACGCGACCTGCACGGACTCCTCCGCGACCGTCGCGAGCTGCAAGGCCACCGTCGAGATCGACCCGTTCGCGCTGCTGAACGAGGACGCCGGCTCGTGGAAGGCGGCCGCGTTCGCGGTCGCGTTCAACGGTGAGGACCCGGAGAACCCGAACCTGGACAACGTCGGTGTCGCGGTGAAGGACCCGACGAACTCCTTCAAGCTCCAGCGCTACTCCAAGCTGACGGTCAACGCCTCGCCGGAGCCGGTGAAGAAGGGCAAGACCATCACGGTCACCGGCAAGCTGTCCCGTGCCAACTGGGACGACAACAAGTACCACGGTTACACCAACCAGTCGGTGAAGCTGCAGTTCCGCAAGAAGGGCAGCGACACCTACACCACCGTCAAGACCATCAAGTCCAACAGCACGGGCGAGCTGAAGACCACCGTCACCGCCTCGACGGACGGCTACTTCCGCTACTCCTTCGCGGGCACCACGACCACCCCGGCGGTCAACGCCGCGGGTGACTTCGTCGACGTGCAGTAAGACACCGCCCAGCGACGACACCGCCGGTCCCGGAGCCATGCCGGGGCCGGCGGCGCCGTCTCCACGCCGTGCATATGCCACGAGCGCGTCAAACGTTGCGGATGAGACGGCAAAACCCGGCCGGGCCCTACAACCCTGTCCGGGGTTCGTGAATCTGATCTTCCGAGTCAGTCAGACTCCTAGCTCACTTCTCCTCCTGGGGAACACATGCACATGCGAGCCACCGTGGCCGCCGTCTCCGGCGCCCTGGCCCTCTCCGCCCTCGTCGTTCCGGCCGCGCACGCCGCCGACGCCCCGTCCGGCAAGCAGGCCTTCAGCTCCGCGTCGGCCGACGCGGGTACGGGCGCCACCGCCTCGACCCTCGACGTCACCTTCTCCGACGTGAAGGTCAACAGCGGCAAGAACATAGTCGTCGGCACCACCAACGTGGTGAGCGTGCCGGTCACCTACTCCGTGACCCACGCCGCCGACCTCGACACCAGCTCCGACAACTTCGCCACCGGCCCGCTGATCTACCACGGCTCCTCGGTCGACACCGCGGACAACCTCTTCATCAGCGACGACCCGGCCACCTGCACCGCCGCCTCCTCGACGGTCCTCAACTGCAAGGGCGTCATCACCATCCGCCCGGCCGACGGCGACCTGTTCAACTCCGACGCCGGCACCTGGGGCGCCGGTGCCCTCGCCGTCACCAGCAACGACGAGGAGAAGATGCAGGGCGGCCTCGGCACCACCAAGGTCCAGCGCTACTCCAAGCTGACCGTCAACGCCGGCCCCGAGCCCGTCACCAAGGGCAAGACCATCACGTCCACGGGCAAGCTCTCCCGCGCCAACTGGGAGGACAACGCCTACCACGGCTACACCAACCAGCCGGTCAAGCTCCAGTTCCGCAAGGCGGGCACCAGCACGTACAGCACCGTCAAGACGGTGACCTCCGACCAGTACGGCAACGTGAAGGCCACCGCCACCGCCCAGTACGACGGCTACTGGCGCTTCAGCTTCGCCGGCACGACGACCACCCCGGCCGTCAACGCCACGGGCGACTACGTCGACGTGAAGTAAAGCCGCCCCGAAAGGGGCGCGGGGAACTGCGCGACCAGCCACCACGGGGCCGCGCTCAAGCAGGCACGCGGCGGTCCACCCACCTCCACAGAACTTCGAGGGTGGCCGCCGCGACCACGGCGATGCCGACCGCGATCCACGGGATCGTCATCCCCACCAGCTTCAGCGCGAAGAAGTGCTGCAGCCACGGCACGACCAGCACCACCAGGAACGCCCCGGCCATCGACGCGACCAGGGCGACCCGCCACCAGGTGTACGGGCGGGCGATGATCGCCAGTACCCACATCGAGATGAGGAACAGCGTGAGCGTCGCCGCGCTGGTCTCCGCGTCCAGCGCCCCCGCCCCCGCGTAGTGCTCCCGGGCGATCAGGTACGTCGCGAACGTCGCCAGCGCCGCCACGACCCCGCCCGGGATCGCGTACCGCATGACCCGCCGCACGAAGTTCGGCTTCGCACGCTCCTTGTTGGGCGCGAGCGCCAGGAAGAACGCCGGGATGCCGATGGTCAGCGTCGACAGCAGGGTCAGATGGCGCGGCAGGAACGGGTACTCCACCTGCGAGCACACCACCAGCACGGCCAGCAGCACCGAGTACACCGTCTTGACGAGGAACAGCGTCGCCACCCGCGTGATGTTGCCGATGACCCGGCGCCCCTCGGCGACCACCGACGGCAGCGTCGCGAAGCTGTTGTTCAGCAGCACGATCTGCGCCACCGCCCGGGTCGCCTCCGACCCGGAGCCCATCGCCACACCGATGTCGGCGTCCTTCAGGGCGAGCACGTCGTTCACCCCGTCACCGGTCATCGCGACCGTGTGCCCGCGCGACTGCAGCGCTCCCACCATGGTCCGCTTCTGCTGCGGGGTGACCCGTCCGAACACCGTGCCGTCGTCCAGGGCGTCGGCCATCCCGTTCTGCTCCGCGGGCAGCCGCCGCGCGTCCACGGTGCTGCCCGACAGCCCGAGCTTGGCGGCGACCGCGCCGACCGACACCGCGTTGTCGCCGGAGATGACCTTGGCCCGGACGTTCTGGTCGGCGAAGTAACGCAGGGTGTCGGCGGCGTCCGGCCGCAGCCGCTGCTCCAGCACGACCAGGGCGGTGGGCTGCGCCCCCTGCGCCACCTCGGGATCGTCCAGGGCGCGCGTGACCCGGGCGAGCAGCAGCACCCTCAGGCCCTGCTCGTTCAGCCGTCCGGTCTCGGCCAGGGCCGGATCGTCCTCCGCCAGCAGCACGTCGGGCGCGCCGAGCAGCCACCGGCCGGACTGTCCGTCGCCCTCGTCGAACCCGGCGCCGCTGTACTTGCGGGCCGAGGAGAACGCCAGGGCCTCGGTGCAGCGCCAGTCCTCGACGGCCGGGTAGGTGTCGATGATCGCCTTCAGGGAGGCGTTCGGCCGCGGGTCCGACTCGCCGAGCGCGCCGAGCACCTTGCGTACGTACGTCTCGTCGGCGCCCTGGAGGGGCCGCAGCTCGGTGACGTCCATGCCGCCCTCGGTGAGGGTGCCGGTCTTGTCCAGGCAGACGGTGTCGACGCGGGCCAGCCCCTCGATCGCGGGCAGCTCCTGCACCAGACACTGCTTGCGGCCGAGCCGGATCACGCCGATGGCGAAGGCGACCGAGGTGAGCAGGACGAGCCCCTCGGGGACCATCGGGACGATGCCGCCGACCGTGCGGGCGACCGAGTCGTCGAAGGCGTTCTCCTTCACGAACAGCTGGCTGACAACCAGGCCGATCGCGGTCGGGACCATCATCCACGTGACGTACTTGAGGATCGTGGAGATGCCCGACCGCAGCTCGGACTGGACGAGGGTGAAGCGCGAGGCCTCCTCGGCGAGCTGGGCGGCGTAGGCCTCACGGCCGACCTTCGTCGCCTGGAAGGCCCCGCCGCCCGCCACCACGAAGCTGCCCGACATGACCTGGTCGCCGGGCTGTTTCACGACCGGGTCGGCCTCGCCCGTGAGCAGCGACTCGTCGATCTCAAGACCGTCCGCCTCGACACAGACCCCGTCGACGACGACCTTGTCCCCGGGACCGATCTCGATCAGGTCGTCCAGCACGATCTCGGACGTGCTGACCTGCGCGGCGGTCCCGTCGCGGCGCACGGTGGGCCTGACCTCGCCGATCAGCGCGAGGGAGTCCAGCGTCTTCTTCGCCCGCCACTCCTGGACGATCCCGATGCCGGTGTTCGCGAGGATCACGAAGCCGAAGAGGCTGTCCTGGATCGGCGCGACCACCAGCATGATCAGCCACAGCACGCCGATGATCGCGTTGAAGCGGGTGAAGACGTTCGCCCGGACGATGTCGACGGTGGAGCGGCTGCTGCGCACCGGCACGTCGTTGACCTGCCCGCGCTCCACCCGTTCGGCGACCTGAGCACCGGTCAGGCCGGTCTCGCGGGAGGTGACCGTCGCCGGCCGCGCGGAGTCGGGCCGGGCACCCGCGTCGAGATGCGTCATGCATTCGACGGTACGTGCGGATTTGCCGCTTCACCCGCTGAATGTGGTGAAGATCCGACCTGGGAAGGACGGACTTCGGGCCGTGGTCGTACGGCAGTTGTACACCGTCGGACCACGGTGCCACGTCCCGGTGTCAGCCCGCCCGGTGGGCCGTGAGGAGCAGGTACTCCCACTCCAGGGCGGTCGCGCCCGTGCCCGTTCCCAGGTCCCCGTCGCGGGCGAGGTCCACCAGGGCGCTGTCGAGGGCGGCGGCGCGTCCGGGTTCACCGGCGAGGTTCTTGTAGACGCTGATCGTGGGGCCGTAGCGCTCCTTGAAGTAGTCGCGGAACGCCTCGGGCGTCCCGAAGCGGTCGACGCGGACCGTGCGGCGCTCGGCACGGACGTCCGTGGCCCGGTCGCCGAGGAGGGCGCGGACGTGGTCCTCGTCCCCCCACAGCGGTGGCGGCTGGGCTCCGGGCGGGGGCGGGGGTGCGTACGGCTTCATCACGGCGAACATCCGGCCGATGAAGCCCTGGGGCGTCCAGCTCAGCAGTCCGATGGTGCCGCCCGGACGGCAGACCCGGACGAGTTCGTCGGCGGCCTGCTGGTGGTGCGGGGCGAACATGACGCCGACGCAGGACAGCACGGTGTCGAACTCCGCGTCGCCGAACGGCAGCGCCTCGGCGTCGGCCTCCTGCCAGGTGAGGTGCGCCCCCTGCTTTTCGGCCGCCCGCCGGCCGGCGTCGAACAGCTCCGGCGTCAGGTCGGAGGCCACCACGTCCGCACCGGCCAGGGCCGCCGGGATCGCGGCGTTGCCGGAGCCGGCTCCCACGTCCAGCACCCGAAGGCCGGGGCGCACTCCGCACGCCTCGACCAGGATCGCTCCCAGCTCGGGGATGACCTCGGCGGCCAGGGACGGGTAGTCGCCCTGGGCCCACATCGCCCGGTGCTTGGACTTCAGGGCACGGTCGGCCTCGACCGCGCTGTTCTGCGTCGTCATCGCTGCGCTCCTCACCGGTCGGGCGGCGGTTGCGCGCCGACGGTTTTCGAGCGTTCGCCGCCATCTCCTGAGCGTAGGGAGGGGGCGGGCGGGTGTCTCGTCGGAGAGTGCGGGTCGGTGTCTTCGCATGACGCCGGGTGGGGGTGCGCGTCTTCGCCCGGCGCCGGGTAGGGGTCGGGGCCGCGCCGGGGGGTGTCCGTCCTCGGAACGTCGCGATGGGGTTGCGTGCCGGCTGACTGTTCGTTGACGCGACAACCGCTGCGGGCGGACACCCCCCGACACGGCCCCTTCTCGCCGTTCGCGGGTGCGGGTGCGTAGAGGCTCGGGCTACTGCGGCGTGGGAGAGGCCGTCGTGTCGTGGGCCGCCGCCCGCTTGATCGCGGCGTCGCGCTTGCGGACGTACCAGATGCCGATCAGGCCCAGCCCGCCGCCGGCCAGGCAGGTCCACACCCACCAGGTGTGACCGTGATCGTCGAACCAGCCGTAGAAGGGGAGCTGGACCAGGAAGAGGACGAACCACAGGATGGTGCCGCCGGTGATGGTGGCGACCACGGGGCCCTCCAGGGGCTCCGGCGCCTCGTGTCTGGGGGTCCACTTCGCCATGGGGACAGCTTACGAGGCGAACTGGTCTACGCGCGGAGATGGCCGATGGGGACTTTATATGTTCATACTGAAACGGTTTATGTCTGACCACTTCTCTTCGTAGGAAACACCAAACACATGTCCTCCTCGGCTCCCGCCAAGGTCCCCGCCCCTGAACAACCGGGAGCCGGGCGCACGTACGGCGCACTCGACCGCTTCTTCCGGATCTCCGAGCGGGGCAGCACCCTGCCCCGCGAGGTCCGGGGCCGACGAACACCAGCCACAGCGGCGCGAACACGGTCACGACGGCGAAGGCGCAGGTCAGCCGCAGATCGCGGCGGTGCCGCAGTTCC
>NZ_JBEOXI010000144.1:0-21299 GCF_040296465.1 Streptomyces sp. NPDC002130 | reverse complement strand
GCGCTGGTGGGTGGCAACGCCCATCTGCAACCCTTCGCACCCCTGCCCACCTTCTGGAGCGACCAGCACGACTTCCGGCTGCAGTCCTTCGGGGCGCCCGGCCTGGGGCTCGATGACGTCCGGGTCCTGGACGGTGACCTCTCGGGGGACGTACTGGTCGGTTACCACCGCGACGGGCTGCTGGTCGGTGTCGTCGCCCTGGGTGGACCCTCCGCGGCGCGGGCCGCCGCCCGATACCGCGCCGATCTGCTGAAGCAGCCCGCCCTCACTGCGCAAGGAGCCCTCTCGTGACCGGACTTCGTGGTTACTTCCACCCCAAGACGGCGACGGGCGCGTCGTCGCTCATCCCCTCCCCGCCCTGGCGGTACTCCGGTGACCTGCTCACCGTCGAGTACCGGACGGACCCCGCACGCGTGCGTGAACTGCTACCCGACCCACTGGAGTTGGCGGACGAGGACCCGGGAGCCGTCGCCCTGATCTGGGCCGACTGGCAGTCGTGCTCGACGTCGGGGGAGGAGCTGCTGGACCCCGTGCGGGCGCAGTACAAGGAGGCGTTCGCGGTGGTGCGGTGCCGGTTCCGGGGACAGGCGTACTCGCGGTGCGTCCACATCTGGGTGGACAAGGACTTCGCCATCGCGCGGGGGCTGCACCAGGGGTATCCCAAGAAGCTCGGCTCCATTCACCAGACGCGGCCGCATCCCTACGGGCCCGCTCCGCGGATCGAGGCGGGGGCGCGGTTCGGAGCGACCCTGGCGGCTGCGGACCGGCGTCTCGCGCAGGCCGTGGTGACGCTGCGGGAGCCGTCCGAGAGCGGTGGGTTCGTCAACGCGCACCCCATGGCGCATCACCGGTGGCTGCCGTCGGTCGAGAAGGGGAAGGGGCTGGCACTCGATGAGTTGATCGAGTCCGGGGCCGCGTCCTTCGAGGGTGGCCAACCATGGGTGGGTGACGCGGAGTTGGAGTTGTTCGAGGCGCCTACCGAGGAGTTGGCGCGGCTGGAGATCCGGGAGCCGATCGCTGCGTATTACCGGCAGGTCGGGGTGGTCTGGGACGGGGGGCGGCTGCTGGAGAGTGGTACGTCCGGAGCGGTTGCCGAGTAGTGCCGGTGGACGGGTGCGGGGTTTCGCTGTGGCTTGTCGCGCAGTTCGCCGCGCCCCTGAAGGACGTGCAATAGCCCCTCGTTGAATGGAACTCTTCTCATGTCTGACACCATCACCGTCGCCGGTGTAGCCGTCGACACCCGGCACTGGATCGGGGGGCGTCGCGTCGCCTCCGCCGGGACCTTCACCGATCGCTCTCCCATCGACGGCAGCGCACTCGGCGAGATCGCCCGGGGCGGGCCCGCCGAGGCCGAGGCCGCTGTCGCCGCCGCCCGGGACGCGTTTCCCGTCTGGGCAGCCACCCCGCGCGCCGAGCGCGCCCGCATCCTGCACGCCATCGCCGACGGTGTCGAGAAGCGCATCGAGGAGCTGGCGATCGTCGAGACCACGGACAACGGCGCTCTGCTCCGTTCCCACCGGCGGGGCGTCATGCCCCGGGTCGCCCACAACTTCCGGTTCTTCGCCGACTGGCTGCTGCGGCTCGAACACGAGGACTTCGAGACGCGCGGCCACACCAACCACGTCAGCTGGGACCCGGCCGGGCCCTGTGTGCTGATCACCCCGTGGAACGCGCCCCTGATGCTGGCCACCTGGAAGGTCGCCCCCGCCCTCGCCGCCGGCGACACCGTCGTCCTCAAGCCCGCGGAGTGGTCGCCGCTGACCGCCTCCCTGCTGGCCGACATCGCCGCGGAGGCCGGGCTGCCCGCCGGTGTCCTCAACGTCGTCCAGGGGTACGGCTCCGAGATCGGCGACGCCCTCACCTCCCACCCCGACGTGCGCCGCATCAGCTTCACCGGGTCGGTGCCCACGGCCAAGCGGATCGCGGAGTCCGCCGCCGCGAACCTCACGCCTCTGAGCCTCGAACTCGGCGGCAAGTCGCCCCTGTTGGTGTTCGCCGACGCCGACCTCGACCTGGCGGTCGACCTCGCCGTGGAGCAGTACGACAACGCCGGGCAGGTCTGCCTGGCGGCCACCCGGCTGCTCGTCGAGGAGACGGTCGCCGAGGAGTTCACCCGCCGGTTCGTCGAGAAGGCCACGGCCCTGCGGCAGGGCGACCCGCGTGACGAGGGCACCGACATCGGGCCCAACATCCACCCCCGCCAACTGGAGAAGATCGACGGCTTCGTGCAGCGGGCCCTCGCGGCGGGGGCACGGGCGGTCATCGGCGGTCATCGCAAGGACGGGCAGTACTACGCGCCGACCCTGCTCACCGATGTCGCCCAGGACGCGGAGATCGTGCAGGAGGAGGTCTTCGGGCCGGTCCTGACCCTCCAGACCTTCGCCGACGAGGACGAGGCCGTACGGCTCGCCGACGACACCCGCTTCGGGCTGGCCGCCACCGTCGCGACCGGCGACCGGGAGCGGGCGGAGCGGGTCACCCCCCGGCTCGTCGCCGGCACCGTCTGGGTCAACTGCTTCTTCGTCCGCGACCTCCAGGCACCCTTCGGCGGCTCGCGCCGGTCCGGGGTCGGACGCGAGGGCGGGACCTGGAGCTTCGACTTCTACTGCGACCTGAAGAACACCGTCACCGCCCCGAAGGGATGGAACCAGGACCATGGGTGAGATCGTCGGGGCCGGGCTGCTCGCCCACGTGCCCACCATCGTGCTGCCCGAGGCAGACCGGCTGGAGCTCAACGAGGGCAAGGAGATCACCCTCGTCACCGGGCTGCGGGAGCTGCGCAGGGACGTCTTCGAGCGGGATGCCGCCAACGATTACGACACCGTCGTCGTCCTGGACTCGCACTGGGCGACCACCGTCGAGTTCGTCGTGACCGCGCAGGCGCGCAGGGCCGGGCTGTTCACCTCCGAGGAACTGCCGCGCGGCATGTGCAGGATGCCGTACGACTTCCCCGGCGACCCCGAACTCGCCCACAACGTGGCCGCGTTCGCCGACAAGCACGGCACCTGGATCACGCCGATCGACGACGCGTACCTGCCGATCTACTACGCCACCCTCAACCTCTGGAAGTACCTGGGGGAGGGTCTGCCCGACAAGCGGTGGGTCACCATCGGGGTCTGCCAGACCGGCGACATGGAGGACCACCTGCGGCTCGGGCGGGCCCTCGCCGACGGGATCGCCGCGACCCCCGGGCGACGCGTCCTGGTCATCGCCTCCGGCGCCCTCTCGCACACCTTCTGGCCACTGCGCGAACTGCGCGACCACGAGGCGAGCGACCCGGTCCACATCCGCACGCCCGAAGCCCGTGAGGCCGACTACGAGCGCATCGCCTGGTTCAAGGAGGGCCGTCACGACAAGGTCCTCGACACGATGGACGAGTTCTGGAAGTTCAAGCCCGAGGCGAAGTTCTTCCACTACCTGATGATGGCCGGCGCCCTCGGTGAGCGGCGCTGCGTCGCCCGGGCCCGTCAGTACGGCGCGTACGAGAACTCCGTCGGCACCGGCCAGGCCCACCTCTGGTTCGACCGCCCCGCCGGCGGCTGGACCGCAGACCACCCCACCGCGCAGGAGCCCGCCCATGCCTGAGTACCGCCGCATCCTCCTCGACGGCGCCGCCGTCCAGGTCACCGTCGACGGTGACGAACTCGTCGCCGGGGACGGCCGACGGGTGAAGACCGACGACGCGCGGCATCTGCCGCCCGTCGTGCCGTCCAAGGTCATCGCCGTTCACCTCAACCACCGCAGCCGGGTGGACGAGTTCGGTATCGGCCTTCCCGGCACCCCCACCTACTTCCACAAGCCGACCTCCGCCCTCAACGCACACCAGGGCGCCATCGTCCGCCCCGAGGGCTGCAAGTGGCTCAACTACGAGGGCGAGGTCGCCATCGTCATCGGGAAGCCCGCGCGGAACATCTCGCCGGCCGAGGCGGGGGAGTACATCGCCGGGTACACCGTCGCCAACGACTACGGGCTGCACGACTTCCGCGACACCGACGCCGGGTCGATGCTCCGGGTGAAGGGCTCCGACACCCTCTGCCCGCTCGGCCCCGGCCTGGTCACCGACTGGGACTTCCACGGCAAGCGGCTGCGGACGTACGTCAACGGAGAGGTGGTGCAGGACGGCTCGACCGACGAGATGACCTGGGACATGCACTACCTCGTCGCCGACATCGCCCGCACCATCACGCTCTACCCCGGGGACGTCCTGCTGTCCGGCACGCCCGCCAACTCGCGGCCCGTCCAGCCGGGCGACGTCGTGGAGGTGGAGGTCGAGGGCCTCGGGCGGCTCACCAACCACATCGTCACCGGGCCGACCGCCATCCGCAAGGATGTGGGCGCCCAGCCCACTGAATCGGAGGAGGTCCTCTCGACCGCCCTCGGCGGCGACTGGGAGTTCCGTGGCATCCGGCCGCCGCGCCGCTGACGCGGATTCCGGGAGCCGTGGTGCCGACGTGCTCCCCGGCCGGCCCGCCGCCGGCGCGGCATGCGACGGCCGGGCCCCTGACGTGGAGTCGGGGAGCGGTGGTGCCGATGTGCTGCCCGCCGTCGAGCAGGACCGCCCCGGTAGGGTCACGGGCATGACCGAGCCCGCCGGGCGCCGCCCCCGCAAGCGCGTGAACTACGGCACGGGCCGTGAGGCCCTGCTGGAGGCCGCCGTGCGGGTCGTGGCCCGGGGCGGGCTGCGCAGGCTCACCTACCGGGCCGTCGCCGAGGAGGCCGGCGTCACCCACGGCCTGGTCGTGCACCACTTCGGCTCGCGCGACGCCCTGATCGAGGAGGCCGTGGCCCACGCCATCCGCTCCTCGCTGAACAGCAGCGCCCTCGAACCGGGCACGGGCGAGGTCGCCGACTTCTCGGTGGGGCTGACGGACATGGTGGAGGCCGGGCCGGACCTCCAGGCGTTCCAGTACGAACTGCTCCTGGAAGCCCGGCGGCGCCCCGAGCTCCTGGCTCACCTGCGGTCGCTGTACGACGAGTACTTCGACGCGACCCGGCGCGAGCTCACCCAGATGCTGCCCGGCCCGGTCGGCGAGGGCCTGTCCCGGATGGTGTTCGCCACGCTGGAGGGGCTCGTCCTTCACCAGTTGGTCTTCGGTGAGCGCGAGGTCATCGACGAGGCCCTGGACGAGCTGCGCTCGGTGCTGCGGCTGCTCGCCGAGCGGCCCGGCGGCGAAGCCTGACCCGCTCCGGCCCCCGCCGTCCCGCGGCGCCGGAATTCCTCGTCCCTCACCCCTTGCCAAACGGATAGTTCCGCCTCACGATGAGGCAACTCGTTTGGCCTGAAACGATCCTTCCTCCCTCTGGCAGGTGATCCGAGTGGACAGTCAGACGGTCTCCCGGCACGCGACGGAACCGGACGCGCCCACCGCAGGCACGCTCAAGCCCAACGCCCTCGGCGTCCTGGGCATCCTCTTCTTCGTCCTGTCCGCCCAGGCCCCGCTGACCGGTATCGCCGGCGCGGCCCCCATCGCCGTGGCCCTCGGCAACGGGCCCGGGGTACCCGCCGCCTACCTGGTGGCGGGCCTGGTGATCCTGCTGTTCTCGGTGGGCTTCGTCGCCATGGGCCGTCACGTGGTGGACGCGGGGGCCTTCTACACGTACATCGGCAAGGGCCTCGGCCGCACCACCGGCACCGGCAGCGCGGGCCTCGCCCTCTTCGCCTACTGCACCATCCAGGCCGCGATGTACGGCCTCTACGGCGCCATCGTGAGCGGCCTCGTCGCGACCCACACCGGTCTCGACCTGCCGTGGTGGGTCTGGACGCTGGCCACCATGGCCGTCGTCCAGGCGCTCGGGGCGGCCGGCGTCGAGATGGGCGCCAAGGTCCTCGCCGTGTTCGTCCTCGCCGAGTTCAGCATCCTGTCCGTGTTCGCCCTGGTCACCCTCTTCAAGGGCGGCGGCCCCGAGGGGCTCGGCCTCGCCGACAGCTTCTCCCCGTCCGCCGCCCTGGACGGCGCCCCGGGCGTGGCCGTGATGTTCGCCGTGGCCTCCATGTTCGGCTTCGAGGCCACCGCCATCTACGGAGAGGAGGCGCGCGAGCCCAGGAAGACCGTGCCGCGGGCCACGTACCTCGCGGTCGCCGTCGTCACGGGCTTCTTCGCCCTCGTCTCCTGGATGCTCATCTCCTCCTACGGCGCATCGAAGGCCACCGCGGCCGCGGGCAAGGCCCTGGAGGGCGGCGACGGCGCCGGGTTCGTCTTCGCGCCCATCGCGGCGGACTTCGGCGGCTGGGCGGGCGAGGTACTGCCCGTGCTGCTCGCCACGTCCCTCTTCGCCGGCATCCTCACCTTCCACAACTCGGCCAACCGCTACCTGTTCTCCCTCGGCCGCGACCGGCTCCTTCCGCTGCGGATGTGCCGGCTCAACCGCCGTCACGCACCCTGGACCGCCGGGTGTGTCCAGACGGCCCTGGCCGCCTTGCTGGTGGTGCCCTTCGCGCTGGCCGGCAAGGACCCGGTGCTGACGCTGTTCTCCTGGTTCAGCGGCGTCGCCGTCCTGGCGATGATGCTGCTGTACCTGCTGACCTCGGTGTCGGTCGTCGTCTTCTTCCGCCGTGCCCGTCTGGACACCCGCCCGTGGAACACGCTGATCGCACCCGCCCTGGGCGCGCTCGGCATCGCGGGGGCGATCTGGCTCATCCTGGCCAACTTCACCACTCTCATCGGCGGCGAACGCACCACCGCCCTGTGGCTCACGCTGTCCGTCCCGGTCGTCATGGGACTCGGTCTGGTCGCCGCCCGTGTGCGGGGCAGGGCCGCCGACGGCTGACCACGAGCACGGTCGTTCACGGACACCCCCGCCCATATCGTTTGAGATCAAAGGAGAATCCCTCATGCCGGCCGTCTCCCACGACGAGTGGCTGCGCCGCGCCAAGGCGTTCCAGCTCCCCGGTGCCCACCACATCGACGGCACCGAGGAGCCCGGGGCAGGGGCGACGTTCCCGGTCGTCTCCCCGCGCGACGGACGGATCCTCGCCGAGGTCGCGGACGGCGGCGCCGCCGAGGTGGACGCGGCCGTCGCCGCCGCCCGGCGGGCCTTCGACACCGGCCCGTGGCCGCGCCTGGCGCCCGCCGAGCGCGGCCGGGCCCTGCTCCGCCTCGCCGACCTGCTGGAGGAGCGGCGCGAGGAACTCGCCCTCACGGTCAGCCTGGAGATGGGCAAACCGATCTCGGACGCGTACGGCATCGAACTGCGCGCCGTCATCACCACCTTCCGCTGGTACGGCCAGCTCGCGGACAAGCTCACCGACGAGTCGCCGCACACTGCCCCGGACGCCTTCGCCCTGGTCACCAGGGAACCCGCCGGGGTGGTCGGGGCGGTGGTTCCCTGGAACTTCCCGCTGACCCTGGCCGGCTGGAAGGTGGCCCCGGCCCTGGCGGCCGGCTGCACGGTCGTCCTCAAGCCCTCGGAGAACTCCCCGCTCTCCGCCCTGCTCCTCGGGCGTCTCGCCACCGAGGCCGGCCTCCCGCCCGGTGTCCTCAACGTCGTCACCGGCGACGGCCCGACAGCGGGCCGCGCCCTTGGCCTCCACCCGGACGTCGACGTCCTGGCGTTCACCGGCTCCACCGCCGTCGGCCGCCACTTCCTGCGCTACGCCGCCGACTCCAACCTCAAGCGCGTCTGGCTGGAACTCGGCGGCAAGTCGCCCAACATCGTCCTGCCCGACGCACCCGACCTGGACAAGGCCGCCGCCACCGCCGCCTGGGGCATCTTCTTCAACCAGGGCGAGATGTGCACCGCCCCCTCCCGGCTCCTCGTGCACTCCTCGATCGCCGAGCGGGTCACCGAGGCCGTGGTCCGGCGGGCCCGTGAACTGAGGGTGGGCGACCCGCTCGACCCGGAGACGGAGATGGGCGCCCTCGTCGGCCGGGCGCACCTGGACCGCGTGACCGACCACATCCGTCACGGTGTCGACGAGGGCGCCCGCCTGCGCACCGGCGGCGAGCGGGTCCTCGCCGGGACGGGCGGGACGTACCTCGAACCCACCGTCTTCGACCGCGTGGACCCCGGTTCGCGCCTGGCGCGGGAGGAGATCTTCGGCCCCGTCCTGTCGGTGCTCGCCTTCGACGACCTCGACGAGGCGGTCCGGCTGGCCAACGCCACCGAGTACGGCCTCGCCGCCGGTCTGTGGACCTCCGACCTGTCCACCGCCCACCGGGTCTCGCGCGCCCTGAAGGCCGGCACGGTCTGGGTCAACTGCTACGAGGAGGGCGACCTGACCGTGCCCTTCGGCGGGATGAAGCAGTCGGGCAACGGCCGCGACAAGTCCGCCCACGCGCTGGAGAAGTACACCGAGCTCAAGACCACCTGGATCCAGTTGTGACCCGCCCCCTGATAGCGATCCCCGCCCGCTTCTCGGCCACGACCTCCGCACTCCGGTACGCCGCCGAGGTCAACGCCCGCGCCCTGGTCGAGGCCGTCTGGCGGGCGGGTGGCGAACCGGTGAGCATCCATCCGGCAGAGACGGGCACCGCCGCCCGGCTCGCCCGCTTCGACGGCGCCCTGCTCCCCGGCGGCGGCGACCTCGCCCCGTCCCGCTACGGCGCCACCGACACCCACGACAGCGTCTACGACGTGGACACCCTCCAGGACACCTTCGACCTCGGCGTCGCCCGGCACGCCCTGGACTCGGGCCTGCCCCTGCTCGCCGTCTGCCGCGGCCTCCAGGTCGTCAACGTCGCCCTCGGCGGCACCCTGGAGCAGGACATGGGAGGGCCGGAACGCGAACACCGGCACCTCGTTCACCCCGTCACCCTTGAACCCGGATCGTTCGTCGCGGCGGCCGCGGGCGCCGAGAAGACCGACGCGTCCTGCTACCACCACCAGCGCGTCGACCGCCTGGGCACGGGCCTGCGCGTCACGGCCCGGGCGGCCGACGGCACGATCGAGGCCCTCGAACTCCCCGGCGCCGACGGCTGGTTCACGGCCGTCCAGTGGCACCCGGAGGACACCGCGCACGAGGACTCCGCCCAGCAGGGCCTGTTCGACGCGCTCGTGCGGGCCGCGACCCGGTGAGGCCGCGGCGGTTCTCAGGCCCGGGGCCGCCGTCCGCTGCGCCGCGGAGCGGGCTCGGCGCCGCCCAGCAGGGACTGCCGCCGCTCCTCGCCGTGCTCCTCCACCTGGAGCACCACACTGCGCAGGCCCTCGGCGAGGCGGCGGCACTCGGCGTCACTGAGCCCGGCGGTGACGAAGGCCTCCTCCTCGTTGAACGCCGGGAACACCCGCGCCATGAACTCCTCGCCCTCGGCGGTGAGGCGCAGCAGCACCAGACGCCCGTCGCTGGGATGACCGTCCCGCCGCAGCAGGCCCCGCGACTCCAGCGTGCGCACCACACCCGTCAGTGTGCCCTTGGAGATCCCCGCCTCCTCGGCCACGTGCCGGGTCTCCGACTCGCCCCACACCCAGACCACCCACAGCACCACGAAGGCCGTCCAGGTCAGGTCGGAACCGCGCAGCACCGAGTTCTCCAGGTGCTGCCGCACGGCGGACGCGGCCCGGTAGATGTTCGCCACCGCCGCCATCTGCTCCCGGCGGATCGGAATGCCGCCGAGCTTCGCCGCGGCGAGCTTCTCGGCTTCGGTGATGGATCGGTGCCCCGGCACGGGCGGCTCCTTCGTCTGGTCGCGACGTCTCACGCACGGGCGGCTCGTCCGGGCCGTCCGGTCGTTCGGACTCAAATTGTACGAAGTCGAAAGGGAAACCCGTCATGCCCAGGCCTCCCCGCATGCTCCTCGTCCTCAGCGAGAACTGGACCCTCACCGGCGGCCGGGCCGATCTGCCCGCCGCCGTCCGCTGGGCCCGCGAGGCCGAGGACGCCGGCTTCGACGCGGTCATGGTCAGCGAGCACATCGTCCTCGGCCCCGACGCGGCGGCCGCCGGCGTCATGGGCAACCCCCGCGACTACGCCCTCCCCGGCAACCAGGACCCCCACACCCCCTGGCCGAACTCCCTGCTGCTGCTCGCCGCCATCGCCTCCGTCACCTCCCGGCTGCGCCTGGCGGCCGCGGCCGTGCTCGCCCCGCTGCGCCACCCCCTGCTGCTCGCCCGCGAGCTCGGCACCCTCGACCTGATCAGCGAGGGCCGCCTCGTCGTGCAGCCGACGGTCAGCTGGAGCAAGGACGAGTACGACGCCCTCGGGGTGCCCTTCACCCGGCGCGGGCGGCTCCTCGACGAGCACCTGGAGATCTGGGCGAAGGCGTGGGGCCCGTCCCCGTTCTCCCACGACGGACCCCACTACCCCTTCCGGGACGTCTACTTCGAGCCCAAGGCGCACCGGCCCGACGGCCCCCGGCTCTGGTTCGGCGGCCAGCGCCTGCACGGCCCGGTCCTGCGCCGCCTCGTGGAGTACGGCCACGGCTTCCATCCGCTCGGCCGGCCCACGCCCGAGGACCTGCAAGGACTCAAGGAGGCGATGTCGGCGGCCGGGCGGGACGCCGCGGAGCTGGAGATGATCGGCGGTACGCAGGCCGTCTTCCCCGACGACCGCTCACCGGCGGACCTCGGCGCGGCGCTGTCGGTGATCCCGGAGCAGCTGGAGCAGGGCTTCACGACGTTCTGCGTCAAGCCGAACCAGTTCATCGACGACCCGGGCGGCGTGGGGGAGTTCTGCCGCGAGGTCATGCGGCGCGTCGAGAGGCTGACTCCCTGACCGCCCCGGCCCGGGTCACCGCTCGACGAACCGCGCGAGGTGATCCGGGTCCGGCCGCAGCAACCCGTCCCGCACGGCGAGGGCGGTGGCCTCGGCCCGCGAGGCGCAGCCGGTCTTGCGCAGCAGGTGCTCGACATGGCTGTGCACGGTCCGAGGGGACAGGAACAGCGCCTGCGCGATGGCCTGGTTGGTCTGCCCCGTGGCCGCGCGGGTGAGCACCTCCAGCTCCCTGGGGCTCAACCCGTACGGCAGTTCCGTGGGCGTCTCGTGCACCAGCACCGCGTCCGAGGCGAGGCCGGGTCCGGCCGGGTGCCGGTGCAGCACGACCCGCCGCCAGCCTCCGCCGGCCGGCCACAGCAGCCGCAGCCGCTGCCCGCCGGTGCAGGCGAAGGCGTGCAGCAGCGCACCGAACCCGTCTTCCTCCCGCAGGACCCGGGGCCGGTCGCGGCCGGGCAGGTCGATGACGCGGCCGTCGCCGGTGACCAGGCTGGCCGCGTCCTCTCCCGCCAGGCCGTGCAGGTCACCGGCGTGCGTCAGCGGATCGGCGAAGGCGGCCAGGGCGGGGATCACGGAGGCGAGCAGCCGCCGCGCGTCGGTGTCGTAGGCGCCCGCGCTCTCGGTGGACAGATGCACCAGACCCACCAGCCGGCCCCGCTGCCGCAGCGCACCCGTGACACCGTCCCGGAAACCGGCCGGGCGGACCCGCTCGGCGTAGAACCAGCCGTGCCGGAAGCGGGGCCCGGCGTCCTCGGAGTCCTCCGCGTCCTCCGAGATGGACGGCGGCAGCTTCCGCCGTACGACATTCCTGTACCACGGCGTCGCGACGAACTCCCCGGCCAGAGCCTGCGAGGCCTCGGCCGTGTAGCCGATGCTCGCGATCTGCACGTGGGAGCCGGTCAGCGGGTCGATCGTGAGCAGGGTCGCCGCGTCCAGGGGCAGCGCACGGGCGAGTTCGTGCAGCGCCTGCGCGGAGGCCGAGGTCGTGTCGCGCTCGCGGGTGAGCATGCCGATGCGGGCGGCTGCCGCGATCTGGTGGTGGCTGGTCATGGCGAGCCTCCGGGCGGCTCGGACAGCATGTCGTTTGGGGCCTAACGATAGGGCTCCCGTGCGTGTCCGGCAAGGTGCGCACCGAAGTCCGGCCGTACTCGCAGTCGGTATTTGTACGGATGGTGCGGCGGGCCCGGCGGGTCTTTCCTGTTCGGCACAGCCGGACGCCCCAGTCGGGCCCGCCCCTCGGAGAGCCCCCGCCATGACCCCACCCCCGTACGCCGCCTCGCGCAGACACTTCCTCGCCCTGTCCGCCGCCACCGCGCTGGCCGCCGCCGGATGCTCGGCACCGCAGAACACGGCCGCCTCGGCCAAGCCCTCACCCTCCGCCGGCACCCGCCTGGCGAGGATCGGCCTCGACTACCCCTTCACCCAGCTCCCGCTCTACTCCACGCTGGTGAAACTCTCCACCGCCCAGGCGAAGCGGCACGGCGTCTCACTGCTGACGACGAGCGACAACGCCAGTGCCGACACCCAGGCCACCAACCTCAACACCTGGGTCGCCCGCAAGGTCCCGGCCATCGTGTCCTTCCCCATGGTGTTCGAGGCCGCCGAGCCGATCGCCAAGGCGGCCTTGGACGCGGGGCTGATCTGGGTGACCTACGGCGGCTCCCTGCAACACCAGAGCGCCGACATCCGGTTCAGCTTCCGCGAGGGCGGCACCCTGCTCGGCGCGGCGGCGGCGAAGTGGGCCCAGGAGCACCTCGGCGGCAAGGGCAAGATCGCCTTCCTCACGGACAGCACCATCGAGCTGGGCCGCGAACGCACCAAGGGCATGATCGACGCCTTCACCAAAGCGGCACCCGGCGTCGACGTGGTGGCGCGGGAGCAGTCCATCGACCCGGACACCGGCCTGTCGAAGACGAAGGCGATCCTCGCCAAGCACCCCGACCTCAACCTCGTCCTCGGCGTCACCGACGCCGCCGCGTACGGCGGCTTCAAGGCCCTCCAGCAGGCAGGCCGGGCCAAGGACGACGCGAAGACCTTCGTCGGCGGCCAGGACGGCTCCGCGCCCTCCCTCCTCGCCGTCAAGCAGGGCACGTTCTACCGGGCCTCCGCCGCCCTCGCGCCGAAGGACATCGCCGCCGCCATCGTCGACGTGCCGCGCGCGGTCGCCGCCGGAAAGCCGAACCCCAGCGCCGAGGTGCCGATCACGCTCGTCCAGCGCGCCGACACCGCCCGGATCGACGCCCTGCTCGCCCAGAACGCCTAGGGCGGGCGCCATGACGACCCCGAACCTCCGCATCAGCGGCCTGACGAAGTCCTTCGGCGGCGTCAGGGCCCTCGACGGCGTCGACCTCACCGTCCCGGCCGGGCAGGTGCACGCCCTGCTCGGCCACAACGGCGCCGGCAAGTCCACCCTCATCAAGTGCCTGGGCGGCGCCTACCCGCCCGACGCCGGCACCATCGAGGTCGGCGGGAGGTCGTACACCCGCCTCACCCCGCGCGAGTCCATCGCGTCCGGCGTGGCGATCATCTTCCAGACGCTCAGCGTGGTCGACGCTCTGACCGTGGCGGAGAACATCTTCCTCGGCCAGGAGTGGACCCGGCACGGCCGCATCGACCGGCGCGCCCAGGAGGACGTCGCCGCCGGGCTGCTGGAGCGCGTGGCCGCGAAGTGCTCCCCGCGCGACCGGGTGGGTGATCTGCCCATGGGCCAGCGGCAGTTGGTGGAGATCGCCAAGGCCCTCAGCCGCAGCGCCGCCGTCCTCGTCCTCGACGAACCGACGGCCGCCCTGTCCGGCGCGGAGACCGATGCCCTCGCGGAACGCGTCGAGGACCTGCGCACCCAGGGGCTCGCCATCATCTACGTCACCCACCTCCTGGGGGAGGTGGAACGGCTCGCCGACGCGGTGACGGTGCTCCGGGACGGACGGGTGGCCCACCACGCGACGGTGGCGGGGCGGACGCGGCGCGAGCTGGTGGAGGCGATCGCGGGAAGCCCGGCACAGGCCGCACGGAAGACGCGTCGTCGATCTCCCACCCCACCCCGTCTCGTCGTCGAAGCCCTGCAAGGACCCGGCTTCGGCCCCGTCGGCCTCACCGTCGCCGCGGGCGAACGCGTCGGCCTGTTCGGGCTCATCGGCTCCGGCCGCACCCGCATCCTCGAAACCCTCTACGGCCGGCGCCGCGCCACCGCCGGCACGATGCGGGTCGGCGACCGTACCGTCGGCCCGGCCCGTCCGGCCGACGCGCTCGCCGCCGGAATCGCGCTCGTCCCGGCGGACCGGCGGGCCCAGGGCCTCTTCCCGACGATGACCGCGCAGGACAACGCGCTGCTCCCCTCGGTCCGGCCCCTGTCCCGCTTCGGGGTGCGGGCGCTGCGCTCCGAGCGGCGGGTGTTCGGCGCCCTGGCCGACGCGGTCGGACTGCGACCGGCCCGGCCGGGACTGCCGGCGGGCGCCTTCTCCGGCGGCAACCAGCAAAAGCTCGTCCTCGGCCGGTGGATCAACGAGGCCCGGCACGTGGACGTGCTGCTGCTGGACGAGCCGACCCAGGGCGTCGACGTGGGCGCCCGGCAGGAGATCTACCGGGTGGTGTCCGACCTGGCCGAAGAACGCGGCACCGCAGTGCTGTTCGCCTCCAGCGACCCCGAGGAGATCGTGGCGCTCGCCGACCGCTGCCTGATCGTCGCGCAGGGACGGATCGTCGGCGAACTCTCCGGCGCCGAACTCACCGAGCAGGCCCTGCTGTCGACCGTTCACGACCCCCTGACCGCAGAAGGAGCAGCATGACCACCGCCGACCCGGCCCTCCCGAGGCGGTCCCACCCGATCACCGCGGGCGGGCTCGCCACCGTACGCCGCAACCCGCTCCTCGTCGTGCTCGTCGCGATGGTGCTGGTCTTCCAGCTGACCACGGGCAGCTTCCTCGACCCGGCCAACCTGAGCGGCATCGCCACCGACGCCGCGACCCTCGCCATCGTCGCCGTCCCGCTGGCCCTGCTCGTCATCAGCGGCTACCTCGACCTGTCCGTCGGCTCCACGCTCGCCCTCGGCGGGCTGGTCGCGGGCTGGCTGGCGGGGCAGCACCACCAGTCGCCCGCCGTCGCCCTGCTCGGGGCGCTCGCGGCAGGGGCACTGGTAGGGGCGGTGAACGGCGTCCTGTGCTGTTACTTCGGCCTGTCCGCGTTCATCGTCACCCTCGGCATGCTGACCGCCGTACGCGGCCTGGCACAGCAGCTGTTCCCGCTGCCGCTGAGCGGCTTCGGCTCCGGGTTCGCCTGGATCGGCGGAGCCCGCCTCGCCGGGGTCGCCGCCCCGGTCGTCATCGCGGCGCTCGTGCTGGCCGCCGGCGCCCTGTTCCTCGCGCTCACCCCGGCCGGACGGCACGTCTTCGCCATCGGCGTCAACCGGGAGGCCGCCCACCTCTCCGGCATCCACATCCGGCGCACCCCGTTCGCGCTGTTCGTCGCCACCGGCATGGCCGCCGCCCTGGCCGGGGCCATCAAGGCGTCGGTGCTGGACAGCGCGGTGGCCGGCACCTCCGGCGCCGGGTTCGAGCTGACCGTGCTCACCGCGGTGCTGCTCGGCGGCGTCGCCCTCACCGGCGGCTCCGGCTCCGTCCTCGGCGTCCTGCTCGGTGTGCTCTTCCTCGGCGGCCTGCAGAACGGCCTGACCCTGCTGAACGTGCCGACGTTCTGGCAGCAGATGGCCCAGGGCACCGCGCTCGTGGCCGGCGCGGCCCTGGCGTACTTCGCACCCCGCACCGGCCGCTGATCCACCCTCCCTCCGAAATGAGGTCATCCGTGAGCGACACCGCATCCGTGAGCGACACCGCTCCCACCCTCGTCCTGACCGGCGGCCAGGTCCTCACCGTCGACGCGGAGTTCACCGTCGCCGAGGGCGTGGCCGTGCGCGGCCGGGACATCCTGGCCGTCGGCAGCGACGCGGAGATGCGTGCCCTGGCCGGACCCGGCACCCGGATCGTCGAGCTGGGCGGCCGGACCGTGCTGCCCGGCATCAACGACTCCCATCTGCACGGCGCCGCCTACGGCATGACGAAACCGCCGTTCGCCCTCGACGTCGGCCACCCGGGGGTCGCTTCCCTCGCCGACATCGCCGCGTCGGTCGGCCGGGCGGCACGGGAGACACCGGCAGGCGAGTGGATCATCGGCCTGGGCTGGGACCCCGGCTACCTCGCCGAGTGCCTCGCCGACCCGGGCCGCTTCCCGCACCGGCGGGACCTCGACGCGGTGGCGCCCGACCACCCGGTCTGCCTGACCGACTTCTCCTCGCACATGGTGTGGGTCAACTCCGAGGCACTGCGCCGCTGCGGCGTCGACGCCGGCACCCCGGCCCCGCCCGGCGGTGTGATCGACCACGACCCCGACGGCCGGCCGACCGGCATCCTGCGCGAGGCCGCCGGACGCCTCGTCCAGGCCGAACTGCCCGCCCCGACCCAGGCCCAGCGACGCCGGGCCATCCAGGGCGTGATCCGCGAGCTGCACTCCCGGGGCATCACCAGTTACACCGAGCCCGGCCTCGGCCCGGGCGGCGCCGGCTCTCTCTTCGGCGGTCTGAGCACCGACAACTGGAACGCCTATGCCGAACTCGCCGCGAGCGGAGAACTCCAGGCCCGCGTCAGCGTCCTGCTCCTGCCGGCCCCCATGGGCGGCTCCGCCGCCGACGTCCGCGAGGGACTGGCCGAACTGCGCCGCCCGGAGTCGGCCGACCCCCGGCTGCTGCGGGCCATCGGGGTCAAGATCTTCGCCGACGGTGTGCCGCCCAACCGCACGGCGTGGATGAGCGAGCCGTACCCGGACGGCGGTCATGGCGCACTGTGTGTGCACGGCGACACGCCCGCGCTCCAGGTACACGAACTGCGCGAGATGATCAGGCTCGGCCACGAGGCCGGTTTCCAGCTCGGCGTGCACGTCACCGGCGACCGGGCCATCGACCTCGTGGTGGACGCCTTCCTCGCCGCGAACACGGCCGCACCCCGGCCCGACGCGCGCCACTACGTCATCCACGGCGACTTCATCAGCGCGAGCAGCCTGGCCAAGCTCGCTGCGCACGGCTACGGCGTCAACATGAACCCCGCCATCAAATGGACCATCTCCGACCTGATGGACGAGCTCGTCGGCCCCGAGCGCTCCGCCTACCAGTGGCCGGTGCGTTCCGCGCTGGACGCCGGCGTACGGGTGTGCGCCAGCTCCGACGCCCCCATCACCGAGCCCGACTGGCGCCAGGGCGTGGCCGCGATGATGCTGCGCGAGTCCAAGGCCAGCGGCCGTACCAGCGGCCCCGAGCAGTGCGTCCCGCTTGCCGACGCCCTGCGCGCCTACACCTCCACCGCCGCCTGGCAGGACTTCGCCGACGACTGGAAGGGCACCCTCGAAGCGGGCCGGGCCGCAGACCTGTGCGTGCTGGACCGGCCGCTGCTCGATCTCGACCCGCACGAGATCACTCGGGCGCAGGTGGATCTCACGGTGTTCGACGGGCAGGTGGTCTTCGAGCGGTGAGACCCGCGCGAGTGTGAGCGGTGAGACCCCCTCAGGTCCGAGCGGTGAGACCCGCTCGGGCCGCCCGCACCACCGTGCGCCGCGCCCCCCAACGCCGGTTGCGGTACCGGCCGGCCACCCGGCACACCGCGTAGACGGTGAACGAGATCGTCGTGACGTAGGGGCTGATGGGGATGCTGCTGCCCAGGGCGAGCAGGATGCCGCCCTCGATGGAGACCACGGCGAACACCACGCTCAGCGCGGGCAGCAGCACCGGCGACGCGGTGACGCGGGCGGCCGCCGCGGCCGGGGTGACGACCAGGGAGAGCACCAGCAGCGCGCCGACGATCTGCACCGACAGGGCGACCGCGAGCCCGAGCGCCAGCATGAACGCGAAGGACAGCGCACGCACCGGCACCCCGCGGGCCTCCGCCACGTCCGGATCCGTGCTGGCGAAGGCCAGCGGACGCCACATCACCGCCAGGGCCACCAGCACCAGGACGGACGTGCCCAGCAGCCACGACATCTGCGGGGTGTCCACGGCGACGATCTGCCCGGTGAGCAGCCCGAACTTGTTGGCCGCCCGGCCCTTGTACAGGGCGAGGAAGAGCACGCCGAGTCCCAGGCCGAACGGCATGATGATGCCGATCACCGAGTTGCGGTCCCGGGCCCGGGACCCGAGGACGCCGATGGCACCGGCGGCCAGGAGCGAACCGGCGATCGAGCCGACCACGATGTTCGCGTCCAGCAGCAGGGCCGCCGAAGCGCCCGCGAACGACAGCTCACTGATGCCGTGCACCGCGAACGGCAGGTCCCGCATCAGGACGAACACCCCGGCGAGTCCACCCACCAGGCCCAGTGCCACACCGGCGACGAGGGAGTTGCGGACCAGGGCGAGGAGTTCGCCGTAGTCGGTGAAGTCGAAGATCTGGTGCCAGATCCCGTCGGCGAGTGTCATGCGCGCACTCCGTCCGTCTCGTGGGCCTGCTCGGGGTGGTGCGGCGGGCCGGCCGTCTCGTCGGGAGCTCCCGCGACCACCACCCGGCCCCGGACGCGGAGCACGTCGACCTGTGTGCCGTAGAGGCGGGACAGCGACTTCGAGGTCAGAACCTCGTCCGGGGTCCCGGCCCGGTGGCCGCCGGGGGCCAGGTACAGCACCCGGTCGGCCAGGCCCAGCACCGGGTTGATCTCGTGCGTCACGAACACCACGGCCGTGCCGTGGGAGCGGCGCCGGGCGTCGATCAGCTCGGTGACGGCCCGCTGGTGGTGCAGGTCGAGCGACAGCAGCGGCTCGTCGCACAGCAGGAGGCGGGGGTCGGTCGCCAGGGCCTGCCCGATGCGCACGCGCTGCCGTTCGCCGCCGGAGAGCATCCCGAGCGGGACGTCGGCGTAGGCCGCGGCGCCGACCGACTCGAGGATCTCGTCCACCCTGCGGCGAATGCCGCCGGTGCGCAGCCGCGGGCCGAAGCGGTGGCCGTCGATGCCGAACCGGACGAGGTCCCGGGCGCGCAGCATGGCCTGCGCCGACAGCGCCGCCTGCTGCGGGACGTAGCCGATGTGCCGGGCGGCCTCGCGTGCCGGCCGGCCGAGGACGGTCAGCGTGCCGGCGGACAGCGGCTGACGGCCCAGCAGCGCCCGGACGAAACTGGTCTTGCCCGCGCCGTTCGGCCCCAGCACGGCCAGGAACTCCCCGGGCCGCACGTCGAGATCGAGACCGCTCCACACCTCGCGGTCGCCGTAGGACAGGGCGGCCGCGCGCAGGGCGATGACCGGCGTGCCGTCCTGCCCGGGTATCGGGGTCACTTGGCCAGCGCGCTCGCGAGCGCGTCGAGGTTGGAGGTCATCCAGCCGAGATAGTTCTTTCCCTCGGGCAGGGTCTCGGTCACGGGCACGACGGGGATGCCGGCCGCCTTGGCCGCCGCCTCGGCCTTCTCGGTCTGGGGGCCGGAGGTCTGCTCGTTGTAGACGAGGGCCTTCACCTTCTTGCCACTGAACAGCGCGAGGCTCTCCTGGAGGACGCGCGGGGAGACGTCGTCGCCCTCCTCGATCGCCTCGCTGAACTGCGCGGGCGTTTTGTTCAACAGGCCGCTCGCCTCTGTCATGTACAGCGGCACCGGCTCGGTGATGGCGATGCCTTCACCGCCGTGCGCCTTCTTGATCTGCGCCTCCTTGGCCTCCAGCGGCGCGAGCTTCGCCTTGAAGGCGGCGGCGTTCTTCGTGAAGGCGGTGGCGCCGCTCGGGTCGGCCTTCGCGAGGGCGGTGGAGATCCGGTCGGCGACCTCGGCGACGGTGGGGAAGTCGTACCAGACGTGCTCGTTGAGTTCGCCGCCCTTGGGAGCGGTCCTGCCGGACACGCGGACCGCGTTGATCACGTCGGCGGAGTCGTTGTGGCCGCTCTTGAGCATGCGGTCGACGAAGTCGTCGTAGCCGCCGCCGTTCTCGACGACGACCTTCGCCTTGGAAAGGGCCAGCTGATTCTGGGGGTCGGCCTCGTAGGAGTGCGGGTCCTGGTCGGGGTCGCTGATGACCGACGTGACGTCGACCCGGTCGCCGCCTATGCGCCGGGCGATGTCGCCCCAGACGTTCGTGGAGGCGACCACGGCCACGCGAGCCGGTGTGCTCTTGCCGCCGTCGGAGTCCGCCCCGGGGTCCGACGAGCTGCCGCAGCCCGTGAGCAGGGCCAGTGACGCGCTGGTCAGCAGCGCGATGCGGCGGGACGTGGACAGGGGCATGGCTCCTCCAGGAAGGGCGTGCACAAGGGTGATCGGCAGGCATCACGCTAGATGGGAATGAATGTCAGAAGCGGGTTCCGGCCGAAGACATGTGAAAGCCATTGCCAACTGTTGGCGATTCTCTGGACTGACCATCCAAGTGCTGGACTTCTGGTCTAAAGTGTTGACGGTGAGAGGAGGCGGAAGATGGGCAACGCTCTGAATGCCGAGCGGGACGCGATCCTCGCCGCGCTGAAGCCGGTCGTGGACGGGATCGCCGCGACCTTCGGGCCGGTCTGCGACGTCGTGCTGCACGACTACCGGAACCCGGAGCGATCGGTGGTCGCGGTGGCCGGAGCGGTGACCGGGCGCACGGTCGGCGGCGCGATGAGCGAGATCGGCATGCGCGTCCTCGCCGGCGGCGATGAGACGTCCGACGAACTGAACTACGTCACCCGCACCCGCAACGG
This sequence comes from Streptomyces sp. NPDC002130, assembly GCF_040296465.1. Lineage (NCBI taxonomy): Bacteria > Bacillati > Actinomycetota > Actinomycetes > Kitasatosporales > Streptomycetaceae > Streptomyces > Streptomyces sp. NPDC002130. The sequence goes on along the minus strand of NZ_JBEOXI010000144.1, from coordinate 981 downwards.
CACGCTGGTGAAGTCCTCCACGATGGTGCTCCGGGACTCCACCGGTGCCGTGTTCGGCGCCCTCTGCGTCAATGTGGACGTCAGTGCGGTCAAGCAGGTCCACGACCTGCTCGGCGCGCTCGCCGGAGTCGGTGCCGCCGCTCCGGCGGAGCTCCCGACGACCACCTTCGGCAACGACATCGACGCCGTGGTCGACGCCCTCGTCGACGCCCACCAGTCACAGCAGCGGGGGAGCTGGGCGGAGCTCGACCGGGCGGAACGCCTGGAGCTGTTCGGCGGCCTGGACACCCGCGGGGTCTTCGCCGTCCGCGGCGCCGTCGAGCAGGTCGCCGCCCGGCTCGGCATCTCCCGCGCCTCCGCCTACAACTACCTGTCCCGGGCCCGGGCCGCCCACGACACTTCCACCGGAGGATCCGCGTGACGACCACCACCCCACCGGTCACCCTCGACGACGTCCGGGACGCCGCCGCCCGGCTCAAGGGTGTCGCCCACCGCACGCCCGTGCTGCGCTCCCGCACCCTGGACGCGCTCGCCGGAGCCGAGGTCTTCCTCAAGTGCGAGAACTTCCAGCGCGTGGGCGCCTTCAAGTTCCGCGGCGCCTACAACGCCGCCTCCCGCCTCACTCCCGAGCAGCTGTCCCGGGGCATCGCCGCCTACTCCTCGGGCAACCACGCCCAGGCCGTCGCCCTGGCCGCCCGGGAGCTGGGCACCACCGCCGTCATCGTCATGCCGGAGGACGCCCCGCCCTCGAAGCGGGCGGCCACCGCCGGCTACGGCGCCGAGATCGTCACGTACGACCGCTACACCGGAGACCGCGTCGCCCTCGCCGAGGCCCTCGCCGCCGAGCGCGGCCTCGCCCTCATCCCGCCGTACGAACATCCGCACGTCATGGCCGGGCAGGGCGAGACGGTGCTGGACCGGGTGGCCGTCCTCGACCGGGGGCGGGTGATCGCCTGCGACTCGCCCGCCGGGCTCAAGGAG
>NZ_JBEOXI010000143.1:0-21362 GCF_040296465.1 Streptomyces sp. NPDC002130 | reverse complement strand
CAGCAGCAGGCCGTTTCGGGACTTGCGGGCCTCGACCGCGAAGCCACGGTACTGGCCGGACAGTGAGTCCGTCGTGCCGGCGGCGAGCAGCCACGACGCCGCTTCGGCGTCGCGCCCGTCGCCTCCTCGTGCGGCCGCGTCCCGGGCGTGCGTCCGCCCGCGCCCTCGGCCTCAGCCCCTCTGCTTTCCCGAGCCCGAGGTGTAGCCCCTCCGTCGCCGTCACCCACGTAGGCACCGCACCCGCAACGGCTCAACAGGGGCCTGGCCGGAAAGAGCCCCCGCTCCCGCGCCCTCCGTCCGCCGGCCCGGCGTCGCTTTTCGGTCGCGCCCGGAAGCGGCCCGGCTCGCCCCTCTGCGTTCGGCGCCTCGGCCACGTCGTCGTCACCAGCGATGTCGCCCGGCCCGGTCCGCGGCCCCACCTCCACGGCCCGCCGCGTCACCCACAGCATCGGTAAGAAATTCTTGTCCGAATCATTGACGCACTCTCAGCCCCTCCGTACCTTGTGCCAGCAAGCGCTTACTTGAAACGATTCATGCGAGCGGGACGACGTGCGGGGAGGTCCAACCGTGGTGAACGGCAGGAATGTTGAGAGACGTACCATCCTGAAGGCGGTCGGAGCCACGGCAGCCACGCTGGGGCTGGCCGCGACGACCGGCTGCGGTGGTGACGGAGGGACCTCCGCGGACGGGACGGTGACGATCCGTTACGCGTGGTGGGGTGCGGAGGACCGCGCCGAGAGAATCAACAAGACGATCGCGCTCTTCGAGAAGAAGTACCCGAAGATCAAGGTGAAAACGGACTTCCAGCCTTATCTCGACTTCTGGAAGAAGTTCAACACCCAGGCCTCCGGCGGGAATCCGCCGGACGTGTTCCAGAATGCGATCGGCTTCCTCCGGAAATACGACGCGAAGAACGTGCTGCTCGATCTCAGCGAGCAGGCCAAGGCCGGCAACCTCCGGATGGACGGATTCCGCGCGGGCCTCGAGAAGTTCGGGGAGATCGACGGCAAGCTCCTCGGCGTGCCGGTCGGTTCGAACTCCATGGCGCTGGTCATCGACAAGCCCGTCTACACCCGGGCCGGGGTGAAGCCGGAGCAGGGCTGGACCTGGGACGACTACCACGCGGCGATGAAGAAGATCCGCGAGAAGACGGGGCGTGCCGGAGACACCGGCCCGTACAACGTCATGTACCTCTACGACCTGTACCTGCGCCAGAACGGCAAGGCGTTCTTCACCGAGGACGCGCTCGGCTTCACCGAGGCGGATCTGACGGACTGGTGGACGAAGGCCAAGGAAGGCGTCGAGGACGGCAGCTACGCCAACCAGAAGAAGGTCGCCCAGATCAAGCCCAAGTCGGCGGTCGCCGGCGAGCTCGCGGGCGGCGAGTTCACCTGGGACAACTTCACCGTCCGCTACACCTCCGAGGGCAAGAGCGAGTACGGCCTGGCCCCCATCCCGACCACGGACGGCAAGAAGACCGGCCAGTACCTCGGCTCCCTCATGCTGAGCGCCTCCAAGCGCACCCAGCACCCCAAGGAAGTCGCCCAGTTCATCGACTTCATGGTGCACGACCCCGAGGTCGCCAAGATCATGGGCTACGACCGTGGCGTGCCCGCGACGCAGGCGCAGTACGACGCGTACCAGCCGGCCGACGAGGTCAACAAGGCGATCGCCGCCTACGAGGAGTCCCTCGTCAAGGCGGGCGTCCTGGAGCCCATCACCCCGCACCCGAACGGCGCGGACGTCTGCGAGGCCGCCTTCCTGCGCATCGGCGAGGAACTCGGCCTGGGCAAGCGCTCGGTGGACGAGGCCGTCAAGCAGTTCTTCACCGAGTCGAAGACGGCTCTCGGCACCTGATGGGAACCACCGTGACACACGCCCCTGCGATGGAGGGCCTGTCCCAGGACTCCGAGCCGCGGCACGGTCCGGTGAAGCCCGAGCGCCCCGCCGCCCTCAAGCGGCGGCGGCGCCGGGAGAACCTGGCCGGCTATCTCTTCATGTCCCCGTGGATCGCCGGGTTCCTGCTGCTCACCGCGGGCCCGATGATCGCCTCGCTCTACTACGCCTTCACCGACTACAACCTCTTCGACGCCCCCCAGTGGATCGGCTTCGACAACTTCTCCGAGATGTTCGGCGATCCGCGCTGGCGCCACTCGGTGCAGGTGACGCTCTGGTACGTCGCCGTCGGCACACCGCTCAAGCTGATCGCCGCCCTCGGCGTGGCCCTGCTGCTCGCCCAGAGCCGGCGCGGGCAGGCCTTCTACCGGGCCGCCTTCTACGCGCCGTCGCTCATCGGCGCGAGCGTCTCCATCGCGATCGTGTGGAAGGCGATCTTCTCGGACGACGCCATCGTCGACCGTACGCAGAAGATCTTCGGCATCGACGTCGGCGGTTGGACCGGCGACCCGGACATGATCATCTACAGCCTGGTGGCGCTCACCGTCTGGCAGTTCGGCGCCCCCATGGTCATCTTCCTGGCCGGTCTCAAGCAGGTCCCGCGCGAGCTGTACGAGGCGGCCGAGGTGGACGGGGCGGGCAAGCTGCGGCGGTTCTGGAACATCACGCTGCCGATGATCTCTCCGGTCCTCTTCTTCAACGTGCTGCTGGAGACGATCCACTCGTTCCAGATCTTCAGCTCGGCGTACATCGTCGGCGGCGGCGCCGGAGGCAACGCCTGCGGCCCGGCCGACGGATCGATGGTCTATACCTGCTACCTCTACGTCCAGGGCTTCGAGAACAGCCGCATGGGTCTGGCCTCCGCGATGGCCTGGCTCCTGCTGATCGCGGTCGCCCTGGTGACGGCGGTGCTGTTCTGGTCCCAGAAGCGCTGGGTGCACTACGAGGAGGGCGCCCGATGAGCGCGCAGGCCACCGACATCAAGCCCGCCACCGGTGGCGGAGCGCTTCGGCACAAGCTGCCCGGCTCCCTCGCCTGGCACGTCGGCTCCCTGCTGATCCTCGCGGTGATCCTCTATCCGGTGATCTGGGTCGTCGGCGGGTCCTTCAAGAAGAGCGAGGACATCGTCGGCAGCCTGGACCTCTTCCCGGGCGACCCGGTCATCGCCAACTACACGAGCCTCGCCGACGGCATCGCCGACATCTCGATCTCCACGTTCTTCTTCAACTCGCTCTTCCTCGCGGTGGGTTCCGTGATCGGAATCCTCGTGTCCTGCTCGCTCACGGCGTACGCCTTCGCGAGGATCCGGTTCGCTGGCCGCAACCTGCTGTTCACGCTGATGATCGGCACGCTCCTGCTGCCGTACCACGTGCTGCTGATCCCGCAGTACGTGCTGTTCCGCAACATGGAGCTGATCAACACCTACACGCCGCTGCTGCTCGGGAAGTACCTGGCCACCGAGGCGTTCTTCGTCTTCCTGATGGTGCAGTTCATGCGCAACATGCCCAAGGAGCTGGACGAGGCGGCCCGGCTCGACGGCTGCGGGCACTTCCGGATCTACTGGTCGATCGTGCTTCCGCTGAGCAGGCCGGCCCTCATCACCAGTGCGATCTTCACGTTCATCAACTCCTGGAACGACTTCATGGGCCCGCTGATCTACCTCAACGAGCCCGACAAGTACACGGTCTCGCTCGGCCTGAAGATGTTCGTCGACCAGGAAGGGCTGGCCAACTACGGCGGCATGATCGCCATGTCGCTGGTCGCGCTGCTGCCGGTGCTCGCCTTCTTCCTCGCCTTCCAGCGGTATCTCATCGACGGCATGGCCACGTCGGGCCTGAAGGGCTGAGGCGGGCATGGCCGGGACACGGGTGAAGGCACGGCGGGAGTCGGTGTTCGCCAATGGGGCCTCCCCTGCTCGAGCGGAGTCGAGAGCCTGGGGAAGTTTCGCGGTGTTCGCCGAGTGCCTGCTGACCGGTGTGTGGATCGCGGTGGCCTCTCTGGGAGTGGTCACCTACCCCGCCGCGTTCGCCGCCGGGGCGCGGCATCTGCGGCGCCGTACCGCTCACGAGGGCGGTGGCTGGCGGGAGTTCGTCGCCGACTTCCGCACGGCCCTGCGCGGCGGGTGGCTCGCCGGGCTTGCCGGGTGGGTGGCGGTGGCGGCGGTCTGGGTGGATGTGCAGGCGGCCCGGGCGGGGATCCCCGGCGGGCCGCTCGTCGGGGCCGTCGGAGTCGTCGCGTTGCTCGGGCTCGTCGTGGCCGGCCTGCGTGCGGCGGCGGTCTGGGCGCCGGGAGCCCGCTGGCGGACACTGCTGGCCGGGGCCGGGCGGCGCACGGTGCTCGATCCGGCCGGGTCCTTCCTGATCGTCGGCGGGCTGGCCGTGGTGGTCGTGTCCGCCTGGTTCGCCGCGCCGCTGGCGCTCCCCGTCCTCGGTGCCGTCGCGGCGGCGGCCGTCGCCGTGGAGGAGCGGTACCGGCGCCGCTGAACGGCGGCGCCTCCCTTATCCAGGTCGGCGCCCCCGGCACCGCACCTCTTTCTGTCATGCCCCTGACCAGCGCACGGATTCGCTTCCCGCACGGACAAGGAAAGGCATCATCGCCATGTCTCCCATCCCCCGCAGGTCCCTCCTCAAGGCAGCCGCCGTCACCGGAGCAGCCGCCCAGCTCAGCTGGGCGCTGGGAGCCCAGGACGCCCAGGCCGCGCCCGGAGCCGAACCCGCCGACGCGGACCCGGTGACCCTGGACTGGCTGGAGGACGGCGGCCTCGGCGCCGCTCCCGGCTCCACCCTCGGTGTGCCCTGGCCCAAGGGCGCCTACCAGAAGGACCAGACCTTCGCGCTGACGGACGCCGGCGGCAAGGCCGTACCCGTGCAGTCCTGGCCGATCGCCTACTGGCCCGACGGCTCCCTGAAGTGGACCGCGCACGCGGTCGCCTCGGGCGACGGCAAGCTCACCCTCGCCGCCGGGACGCCCGCCGCACCCGAGAAGAAGGTCACCGTCGAGAAGCGCGGCGGCACCATCGACATCTCCACCGGCGTCATCACCGCCAGGATCGGCAAGTCCGGCTCCACCCTCGTCAAGTCCGTCACCCGCGGCTCGACGGAGATCGCGAAGAACGGCCGGCTCGTGCTGATCCGCCAGCCCGAGATCGAGGACGAGGACCAGGGCGCGGTCAGGACCGAACGCTTCGACGGCGCGATCTCCAAGGTCGAGGTCGAGCAGGCGGGCCCGGTCCGCGCGGTCGTCCGCATCGACGGCAAGCACCGCAAGGGCGGCCGCAGCTGGCTGCCGTTCTCGATCAGGCTCTACTTCTACGCGGGCGCCGACTCCTTCCGCATGGTGCACACCATCACCTACGACGGCACGCAGGAGCCGGGCAAGGCCAGCGGTGACTTCATCCGCGGCCTGGGCGTCCGCTTCACCGTGCCCATGCGGGACGAGTCGTACGACCGCCACATCCGCATCGGCGGCGACGGCACCGGCCTGCTGCGCGAAGCCGTCAAGGGCATCACCGGGCTGCGCCGGGACCCGGGCGCGGCCGTGCAGGCGGCCCAGTTCGAAGGCAGGAAGCTGCCCGACCCCGCCACCTGGGACCAGCGGGTGACGACCCGGCTGCAGTACATCCCCGAGTGGGGCGACTACACCCTCTCCCAGCTGTCCGCCGACGGCTTCACGCTGCGCAAGCGCACCAAGAAGGGGCACGGCTGGGTCGCCGCGGGCGGGGGCCGGCGCGCGTCCGGCTTCGGCTACGTGGGCGGGGCGAGCGGCGGGTTCTCCTTCGGACTGCGCGACTTCTGGGAGAAGTTCCCCGCCCAGCTCGACATCCGCGAGGCCCACACCGACGAGGCCGAGGTGACCCTCTGGCTCTGGTCGCCCGAGGCGCAGCCCATGGACATGCGCTTCTACCACGACGGCATGGGCCAGGACACCTACCCCGAGCAGCTCGAAGGCCTCAACATCACCTACGAGGACTACGAGCCGGAGTTCGGTACCCCGTACGGCATCGCCCGCACCTCCGAACTGCTCTTCTGGGCCAACGACTCGACCCCGAGCCCCGACCGGTTCGCCGAGCAGGTCGAGGCCGTCCGCGTGCTGCCGCAGCTGGCCGCCCCGCCCAAGCAGCTCATCAAGGCCAAGGTCTTCGGGCCCGGCCTGTACTCCGAGCCCGACCGCTCCACCCCGGCCAAGGCGAAGATCGAGGACCACCTCGACTTCCTCTTCACCTACTACAAGGACCAGGTGGAGCAGCGCCGCTGGTACGGCTTCTGGGACCACGGCGACATCATGCACACCTACGACACCGTCAGGCACCAGTGGCGGTACGACATCGGCGGCTACGCCTGGGACAACTCCGAGCTGTCGCCGGACCTGTGGCTCTGGTTCGCCTACCTGCGCTCCGGCCGAGCCGACATCTTCCGCTTCGCCGAGGCGATGACCCGGCACACCGGCGAGGTCGACGTCTACCACCTCGGCAAATGGGCGGGCCTGGGCACACGGCACGGGGTGCAGCACTTCGCCGACAGCGCCAAGCAGCAGCGCATCGCCAACACCACCTACCGGCGCTACTACTACTTCCTCACCGCGGACGAACGGGTCGGCGACCTCATGCACGCCAACGTCGACTCCGACGAGACGTTCCTGATCCTCGACCCCATCCGCAAGATCCGCACCGAGCCCTACACACCCGACCGGCACGCTCTGTCGATCGGCTTCGGCACGGACTGGAGCGGCCTGGTGTCGGCCTGGCTGACGGAGTGGGAGCGCAAGGGCCCGAAGTGGGAGAAGGCCAAGGCCCGCGTGCTGTCCACCATGGAGACCATCGCCGCCCAGCCCAACGGCTTCGTCCAGGGCAACGGCCTGTACGACCTCGACACCGGCAGGTTCGCGACCGCGGACAAGCCCGTGGTGAGCGTCTCCCACCTGTCGGCCGTCTTCGGCCTCAACGAGCTGTGCGCCGAACTCATCGACCTCGTCGACATGCCGAAGTTCAACGAGGCGTACTTCGACTACTGCCGCTACTTCAACGCGACCAAGGCCGAGCAGAAGACGCGCTACGGCTCCGACTTCGGCAGCCTGCTGCTGTTCCAGGGCCACTCGCGCCTCGATGCCTACGCGGCCGTCAAGACCGGCGACGAGAAGCTCGCCAAGCGGGCGTGGGAGAAGTTCTACAACTCCGACGGCTACAAAGAGTCCGCGCCCTGGAAGACGGAGAAGCTGAGCGGCCCGGTCGCGCTGGTGCCGGGCAGCGAGGCCACCTGGGTGTCCACGAACGACACCGCGCTGTACGGCCTCGCCGCCATCGAGAACCTGGCGCTGCTCGGCGACAAGATGCCGTGAGGGGCATGGACACGGGCGGGTTCCAGGGGCGCCGCTCCTGGAACCCGCCCGACTAGTCGATGATCTGGTGGAAGAACAGCACGGCCGGTGCCGTCACCCCGCCGCCTACGCTCACCGCGACGGGCCATGTGTTGCCGGCCAGTGCCGACAGGACGGTGGCACCGATGCCGACCAGGGCCGCAAGCAGGAAGACGATGGCGGCGCGCTGGGTGAGGAGCGGCCCGTCCCGGCCGGTGCGCCGACGGTTGGCCTGTGCCACCTGGGTGCTCCCTACCCAACTTCGACAGCGGGCTCGAGCACGGGTACGTCCCAAGGGTCCTGCGCGGGACGCAGGAGTTCGAAGCGGACACCGCCGCCCTCACCACTCGTCCTGACCCCGTACACGGCGGGTTCGGGCAGGCTGTTGTAGTGGAACGGCGTCGAGAAGTAGTAGGCGCCGGTGTCCGGGACGGTGATGAGGTCACCGGGCTCCAGGAGGGGCAGAGCGCGGTCGCGCGCCAGCAGGTCCCCGGCGAAGCAGGCGGGTCCCGCGATGTCCTGGCGGACCGGTCCGCCCCGCTTGGCCCTGCCGCTCGCGTCGTACGCCTCGATCCGCAGGGGCCAGGCGTCGGGGTTGAACACCGTCCGGGTGGCCACCTGCACACCGGCGTGGGTGACCGCGATCGGCCGGCCGCCCATGCTCTTCGTGTACTCGACGTAGGCGGCGGTGAACCCGTTCTTGGCGAGGACGGACCGCCCGAACTCGGTGACGATCTCGTACCCGCCGGAGAACAAGGCGGGAGCCTGGGCGCGCAGTTGCCGGACGTACGTGTCGAAGGTCGGCGTGGTCTCGTCGTCGGCGAAGTTGACGGGGAGTCCGCCGCCGATGTCGATGCCGACGACCTGGCGCCGTCCGAGCGAGGCGTTGACCTCCTCGGCGAAGGCCACGGCCTGCCCGACCCCGCCGGCCATGAGGTCGAGCGGGCAGCCCTGCGAACCGGCATGCGTGTGCACCCAGGTCAGCCACGGGTGGTCGTGGTAAGCGCGCAGCAACCGCTGCCGGCTTCCCGGGTCCGCCAGGGGGACGCCGAACTTCGAGGTGCTCGTCGCCGTGCTCATCGCCGCGATGCTGCCGCCACCGAGCTGGGAGTTGACGCGCACCCCGATCCGCGAGACCGGGACGCGGCCGCCCAGCGCCCGGTCGATCCTCGCCAGTTCCTGGTAGTTGTCCGCGTTGACGGTCACACCCAGGTCGAGGGCGTGCCGCAGTTCGGCCTCCGTCTTGGCGGGGGAGTCGAAGACGATCCGCTCCGGTGCGAACCCGGCGGCCAGCGCGCGGGCCAGCTCACCCGCGGTGGCCACCTCGCAGCCCATGCCGAGCCGCCGCAGCTCCGCCAGCACCGGCACCAGGCAGTTCGCCTTGGCGGCGAACGCGTGCAGCACAGGCGGCGCGGAGGGGAAGGCGCGGTGCAGGGACGCGACGGTCGCGGCGACGCCGTCGAGGTCGACGAAGGCGGCCAGCTGGGACCGCCCGGCGTCCAGCAGTCGCTGCCGCACCGCTTCCTGGAGGATCCGTGTCCGCCGCTCGGCGGCGGGGGTCAGTCCGGTCATGGTGAGCCTTCCGGTGTCGTACGCGCCGCCCGGGACCGCCCCGGGTGGAACACCAGGCTGCTCTCCGCACCGGCACGGCGTCTTCGTCGAGTCGGCAAAGACGCGGGCCTCACCGACGGCGGTCGGACGCAACAACTCGACTGCTGAGCAAGGGCGTTGTGCGATACGCCAAAGGGATGGCCCTTCGATTGGTGGCCCGGGCCGAACGGCGGGCGGCACGCGCGGTCGCGCCTCGCCGCCGGTCACTCAGGGGCCTGTGCCTCAGCCCTCCCGGCCCAGACGCAACTGCACCTGCGCGAGCAGCCGGGCGTCGGGACTCTCCAGGTCCAGTCCCGACACCTGCCTGATCCTGCGCAACCGGTAGCGCAGACTGTTGGCGTGCACGCCCAGCGCGCGCGAGGCGGCGGACACGTCGCCGAAGTGGTCGAGGTAGGCGCGCAGGGTCTCCACCAGGCAACTGCCGCCGTGATCGGCGTCGAACTCCCTCAGCCGGGCCACCGAGGTCCGCGGGGGCAGCGTCAACCCGCGCAGGGCCTCGACGACCTGGAGGATGCCCACGGTGTCCGCGACGTCCTCGCTCCGCGCGACCGTGTGCGGCCCGGCGGCCGCGATCAGCGCCTGCAGGGCCCGCTCGGCCGACCGGCGTGATGCGGGCGCCCCTGCCAGGCCGGGGGCCACGTCGCCGAGCCCCACCTTCACCGCCGAGCCGATCGTCGCCGACAGCTGATCGGCCAGTGCGTTCCCGAGCCGCCTCACCTGGCCGTCGGCCCGCTCGGGGTCGCGTTCCAGCCCGCTCAGCAGCACCAGGGCCCCGCCGCCCGCCGGGACCACCACGACGCGGTGGCCCAGGGCCGCGCAGTGCAGGGCCAGCAATCCGTACAGCCCGGACGGGCCGTCGTCCGCGAGGCGGCCGGACCCGATGCCCACCGCCAGGACGGCACAGGGCTCCCGGGGCGGCAGCGAGGCCCGCTCCGCGAGCACCTCGACGGACCCACGGTCCTCCAGCAGCGCCCGGGCCGCGTCCTCCACCAGTCGGCCGTCCGAACTGTGGGTGCGGTGATGGAGCAGGTGGGCGGCGGCGGTGCGGGCCGCCGCGCGCAGCGTCTGCGCGGCGTTCGGCGACAGCGGTCGGCCGGCCACCGCCGCCACCCAGATGGACCCGAGCGCCTCCCCGCCCGCCCGCACGGCGCCCACCAGACGCTCCGGATCCTGCCCGTGGGCGGGCCGGTGCAGCACATCGCCCGCACCCCACAGCGCCTGGAAGAACCCCGCCTCCCGCATGGCCGCCACCCGCCAGGGCGGCACACGACGACCGAGGATGGTCAGCCGGCGCATCTCGTCCACGTTCTCCTCGGTGGACGAGTACGCCAGCACCCGCGACTCCGTGTCCTCGATCGTCACCGAGCCTCCCACCAGGGCGGCCACCGCGTCGGCCAGTGAGTCCAGATCGCCCAGGGGCACGCCACTGGTGGCGGGCATCGGGGGAGCACCCGCTGCGGCCAGCCCGGCCCTCAGCACCCCCACGAGTTGTGCCCAGGTGCACCAGGCGGTGCGGAAGAGCACCGCCGTACCGCCTTCCTCCGCCGCCGCCCGCAACGCCCGCGCGGTGGGATCGGGCCGGCCCGGACCGAACACCACACCCGCCGCACCGGCCGCACCGGCCCGGCGCACCACGTCGACGGCATGCGCCGAGCTCGGATCGACGCCGACCGCGAGCAGTAACTCCCGCGGTCTGATGACCGGTTCCAGGGCGTCCAGCACATGGACGCCGGTGACCTGCGTCCGCAGTCCCTCCGGGGCCGTGTGCAACTCCACGGCTCCCACCCCCACCACCGAGAGCAGGCGCTCCAGTGTCCCCTGGTCCCCGGCGCCCGTGCCCCGGCCCGGCGATTCCCCCAGGTCCGTCATGCTGCCCCCTGTCCCCGCCCGAGCGTGCCGCTGTCGCGGCGGCCGATCGGAGAACGTATGACATCACGGGACTTGTCCGCAGTCGAGACGGCCTCAGCGCCCTCAGTCCATCCTGCCCAGGACCTCCCGAACCCGCCGGACGTCCCGGATCCGCTGCTCGTACGTCGCCCCGAGGGCGAGCAGCAGGAGGCCGGCCAGGGCGGGAGGCGCCCAGCGGGGGAGGGCCCCCGTCACCTGCACGACGTACGGGGCGAGTTCGTGCAGGGTGACCAGGGCCAGCACCGTGCCTCCGAGCACCAGCGGTGCCCGGAGGTGGTGCCGGGCGCCCAGCAGGGTGACCAGCAGCGCCGCGCCGCCGAGCAGCAGCGGCCGGGTCCACTGCGGGTCGGTCCAGGCCACGGCCAGGCTCGGCAGGAGGGTCGCGGCGAGCCCGGGGCCGTATGCCGTCCAGGAGGAGGCCCGCGGGTCGCGGCGCCGGCGCAGCGCTCCGACCAGCAGCGCCGGGACGCTCACCGGGAGGGTGTACGCCTCGGGCGTGCCGACGTCCCAGGCCGCCAGCCGGACCCAGGCGGCCAGCACGAACAGGGCCGTGGCCGCGTAGCCGACGGGACGGCGCTCGGCACGCAGGGCCGTGCCCGCGGCGATCACTGCGCACAGGGCCAGCACCAGCGCGAGCATCGGCGGGTCGGTGACGGCCAGTGCCACGGCGAACAGACCGAGGGCGGCTCCCACGGACTCGACGGGCACCGTCGCCCGCGACACACCGAGACGCGCCGCCAGCCAAGCGGCGGCAGCCGCAACCGCCAGGACCAGCAGGGCGGTTCGGGCGGCCGGCCAGTCCGCTGCGGCACCCGACGCCGAAGCCAGCGCGGCGGCGTACACGAGAGCCGCCGGAGCCGTGAACGGGGAGACGTCCGAGCGCCACGAGGCCGCGGCGAACAGCGCCGTCAGCACGGACAGCACGACGAGGGTCGCGGACTGGGACGCGAGGGAGACCAGGGTGAGACCGGCGGCCGTGACCAGGGCGAGGACGAGTGCGGTGACCTGCGCGGCCGACGCAGTGATCCGGCACGCGGACAGTGCGGCCGCCGTCATGACGCCCAGAACCAGCATGCCGAACACATACGGGATCTCGAGGATCGCCGGAAGGATCAGCGCCGTGGCCCACAGGAGGCCGAGAGCGCCGAGCCGGGCCCGTGAACGCCACACCTCCGTACGGATCGCCAGGAGGAGCACGGCCGCCACGGTCACCAGCACCACCGGAGCAACGGCCGCGTGCGGCGGCCAGGGTGCGTCGACGACCGCCGCCGCACGGGCATCCGACGGAGCCCCGCTCCACACCCGGCCCAGCCATCCGGCCGGGCCCAGCAGCACCACCGCCACGACGGGGAGCGTCCACAGCACGGCCAGCGCCTGTACGGCACCGGAGGCCCAGGCGAGGCCCTGCCGCAACGCGTCCGGCAGCCGTTCGACCCGGACCGCCGCCAACAGGGCGATGCCGACGACCAGGTGAGCCGGAACCGCCCACTGCGACGGCAGTCCGGAACGCGCCACCCCACCGAGCGCTCCCACGACGAGCAGCCCGGCCGTGATCGCCAGGCCGAGGGCGTGCCCGACGCCCGGCCCTCGCCGGGCCGAACCCACGGCGATCGCCGCGGCGAGCAGGAGCAGCGCCCCGGCGCGGGAAGCGCCGACCGGGCCGTCGGCCGTCAGGGACAGCCAGCCGGCACCCAGTACGCCCCAGCCGCCCATGCCGTACACACCCACGACGGCGGTGACCCGCACCGCCCCGGCCGGCAGCCGCACCACCGCGACCGTGTCGAGCCCGGCCGTCACCAGCAGCGCGGCCGTGATCAGGTAGGGACCCGCGTCGGCGGCCAGGGCCCCCAGCAGCAGCGGGAACTGGGCCGCCGCCAGGGCGCAGGGCAGGGGCAGGCGCAGCGCGGATGTGGCCGGCAGCAGGCCGTACGCCGTCCAGATCGCCGCCAGCACCGCCGTCGCGGCGGCCGCGTAACCGGTCCCGTCCGTCCCGGCAAGGGCCGCGGCGTGCAGCGCGTAGGCGTCCAGGACGGTCAGGGCGAGCCCGAGGCCCGCCACGGACTCGGCCGTCGACCGCAACCCCCGCTTCAGCAGGACCACGGGCGCGGCGAGCGTGGCCACCGTGACCGCGCCCAGCACCAGGGCCCGTCCGGCGATCCCCATGTGGCCCCAGCTGACCAGCGTGAACACCGCCGCCGCGAGCGTGAGCAGGACACCGCCGAGCACGAGCAGCACGTTCTGAACGCTGGGCGCGGCGGTCTCGCGGCGGGGCGCCGTGGCGGACGGCGTCCGCGGGTGCGCCCAGGGCCGCGACGGCTGCCCCGTCTGCTGCAGGGCCGCGACCAGCCAGGCACGGCGAGTCAGCAACTGGGCTCGGCGGGCGTCCAGTTGCCTCAGTTCGGCGTCGAGGAGCCGCAGTTCCTCGGCCGGAGGCGGAAGGTGCGTCATGGCACGCAGTGTGGCCCGCGTCACCGCGACGGACATGAGTGCGGATACTCAGGCGCGTACTCAGCCGGACCCCGCCCCTGAAGTGGGCACACTGCGGGCATGAACTGGAACCACTACCGCTTCCGCAGCCTGTGGCCCCTGCCCGCACCGCCCGCCACCGTGTACGGCGTGCTGGAACGCCCGGAGGACTACCCGCGCTGGTGGCGCCAGGTCCAGGAGGTGACCCGGCTCGACGACACCACCGGGGTGATCCGCATCCGCTCCGTCCTGCCGTACGACATGACCTTCACGGCGCGGGAGGTGCGGCGCGAGCCCGCGGCCGGCGTGCTGGAGACCGCCCTGACCGGGGACATCGAGGGCTGGGCACGCTGGACGGTCACGCCGCACCGGGCGGGCAGCCTCGCGCGGTACGACCAGGTCGTCAGCGTGCACAAGCCGCTGCTGCGGCGTCTGGCCGTACCGGGACGGCCCCTCTTCCGCGCCAATCACGCGCTGATGATGCGGTCCGGGCGGCGCGGACTCCTCCGGCACCTCCGAGCGGTTTGAAGGAAGCGTGCCGGGGCCTGTATGGTTCAGTGCGTTCCCGGGCGATTAGCTCAGTGGGAGAGCGCTTCGTTCACACCGAAGAGGTCACTGGTTCGAACCCAGTATCGCCCACCGGAAACAGCCGGTCCGTCGCAGACGGACCGGTTTTTTCATGCCTTCGGAGGCCCCGCGCCAAGGTGCGTGCTCAGGCCGCAGCCGGCAGGTCCGGACGCAGCGGCCACGCCGGGTCGACCGTCTCGTCCACACCGCTGCGCGCGAACCACGCCTGCAGGCCCCGCGCCTGCGCCGCGTGCCACACCGCCTGCAGGGTGTGCAGCTCACCCGGGGCGAGACGCTCCAGCCGCGACGCGAACCGGCGGCCCACCGCCCGGGTGACCTCCAGCGCCGCCACGGCGTCGGCCGCCGCGTCGTGCGCGCCCTCCAGGGCCACGTCGTAGTGCGCGCACAGGTCGGTCAGAGTGCGGCGGCCCTTGCGGTAGCGGTCCAGGTGCTTGTCCAGGACCCGCGGGTCGAGCACGGACAGCGGCGCGGACTCGAACCAGCGGCCGAGCGCCGAGGCGCGGTGGCGGCGCAACTCCCGGTCGAGCAGGGTCAGATCGAACGGCGCGTTCATCACCACGACCGGGCGCCCCGCGTGCGCCTGCTCGGCCAGTGCCTGCGCTATCTCGTACATCACCGGCGCCGGCCACCGGCCGTTGCGCTGCAGGTGCTCCTCCGTCAGCCCGTGCACCGCCGTCGCCTCGGCGGGCACCGGCACCCCCGGGTTCACGAGCCAGCGGCTCACCCGCGGCCGGATGCCCGGCGCATCCTGGACCACGACGGCGGCCGACACGATCCGGTCGGTCTCGACGTCCACGCCCGTCGTCTCCGTGTCGAAGGCGGCCAGCGGCCCCTCGTACCAGCACGTCGTCATAGCCACACAACCCCTCGTTCACCTTCGGCAGTTGACGCACCGTCCGCTGCCCGATCCGGTGATACCCGGGCTGTTTGCGCCGTACGCCGGAAGGAGACAACAGGAGTACGGGTTGTTGCAGTTCAGCGGCCCGCAACGGGGAATCACTTGTTCTGGAAGGCTGTTGGCCATGGCCATTGCGCAGCCCGAACGGGGCGGGCTGCTGCCCGAGCGCACGGCTCCCTCTCGCGGCACTCTCGCCACCACCGCCTGCATGGAGACACTGCAGGTCGGCTATTTGCACGCCGTCGCGGCAGCCGCCGGCTGTTCGCTGTCCCAGCCCTTTCCCGACAACGGCATCGACTGGCACGTCAGCCACAGCGCTCCCGGGCACACGGTCGACGACGAGGTCACCATCAAGGTGCAGCTCAAGGCCACCTACCAGGTGCCGCCCAACCCACCCGGCCGCACCTTCGCCTTCACCCTCGACAACGACCACCTGGCGAAGCTCGCCCGCACACCCGTGTCGGTGCACAAGATCCTCGTGGTGATGCTGGTGCCGCGCTCCCAGGACGACTGGCTGCGCGCCGACCACGACCGGCTGGACCTGAGGCACTGCTGCTACTGGACCAATCTCGCCGGACAGCCGATCACCGGCCGCCGCCGCACCACCGTGCGGATACCGACCTCACGCATCTTCGACGACCGGGCCCTGTGCGAGATCATGACGCGGGTCGGGACGGGAGGGAAACCGTGACGCACCGCCCGACCGAGGAGCCACTGAGGCAGATCCGGCCGCACCCCGTCGACACCACCTGGAGCGGCTCACCGCCCGAGCCGCCCGCGCCCGCCGACATCGACCCGGCCGTGCTGGGCGCCCTGCTGCGCCGGCACGGATGGCAGCGGCGCGGCGGCGCCCCGGGACGCTACGGCCGCTGGACCCCGCCCGGCCCCGGCGGCAGCGGCACCAGCCTCCTGGTGCCGGAGAGCCGCGCCTTCCCCGACAGCGACGAGCTGCTCGGCGAGGCGCTGCTCGCCCTGTCCCGGAGCGGCTCACCGTCCGCCCGCGAGGTGCTCGTCTCCCTCGCCGTGCCCAGTGACGAGATCCGCTGGTGGCACGACGTCCCCGCCGGGCCCGCCGGCGCGGCGCCCTGGACCGTCGAGGACCGGCTGCGCGGCGCCGCCCGCCGGATGCTGCTCGCCGCGGCCCTCGCCACCCGCGCCCGGGCCGGCTACCACGGTGCCCGCCACCGGCGCTCCGCCGCCGCGGCCCTGGAGAAGGTCCTCGTCGGCTCCGCCACCGACGGCCGGCTCACCGCGTTCGTGCCGGTCTCCGGCGGCCGCCCCCTGGCCGTACGCCTCCACCAGGCGCTGTCCGCCGCCCGGGAGGCCATCGACTACCAGCGGGCCACCGGCGGCATGGACGGCTTCGACACCGCCGTCGAGGCAGGGGTGAGCCACGAGCTCACCGAGGCCCTGGTGACCCTCGTCCGGGGCACGGAGGGGGCCCGCATCGCCGTCGAGTGGGCCCCGGCGGCGGGCGTGCCCGAGGGGTGCGCGCCCTCCGCCGAGCCCGTCGAGTTCTCGCCCGGCGACCTGGCCGTGCTGCGCGAGGCGGGCGCCCGCTACCTGCGCGAGGAACCCGCCGTGCCGGTGCGGATCACGGGAGCGGTGGTACGGCTGCGCCGGTCCGGGCCGCGCGGCGACGGCACCGTACGGCTGCGCGTGCTGGCCGGGGCCGACGTCCCTAACGTCCGGATCACCCTCGACGAGGACGCGTACCGGATCGCCGGGCACGCCCATCTCGTGGGACTTCCGGTCCTGGTGCAGGGGCGGCTGGAGAGCCGGGGCGGGTTCCGCCGCCTCACCGGCGCCCACGGCGTGGTCCCCGTCCAGGTCGACGACGCCGAGCGGGACCGCCTGATGAAGGAGCTCCACGAGAACCTCGACTTCTTCGAGGGGGCCTGCGAAGGGGACTGACGAGGCCTGCGGAGGGGGCTGCCGGGACTGATTTCGCGTCGGGCGGTCCCGGGTCGGTACGATCCTTACTCGTGCGCGCGCTCGGGTATGGCGCCGCAGCCCCCTTCAGTCAGGAGAGACCGGTGTCAGACGTCCGTGTGATCATCCAGCGCGATTCCGAGCGGGAAGAACGCGTGGTGACGACGGGCACTACGGCCGCCGAGCTCTTCGCCGGCGAGCGCTCGATCATCGCCGCGCGCGTGGCCGGCGAGCTCAAGGACCTGTCGTACGCCCTGTCCGAGGGCGACGAGGTCGAGGGCGTCGAGATCTCCTCCGAGGACGGCCTGAACATCCTGCGCCACTCCACCGCGCACGTCATGGCACAGGCCGTGCAGGAGCTCCACCCCGAGGCCAAGCTCGGCATCGGCCCGCCCGTCAAGGACGGCTTCTACTACGACTTCGACGTCGAGAAGCCGTTCACGCCCGAGGATCTCAAGGCCATCGAGAAGAAGATGCAGGAGATCCAGAAGCGGGGGCAGCGCTTCTCCCGCCGTGTGGTGACCGACGAGGCCGCCCGTGAGGAGCTGGCCGGCGAGCCCTACAAGCTGGAGCTGATCGGCCTCAAGGGCTCCGCCTCGTCCGACGACGGCGCGGACGTCGAGGTCGGCGCCGGTGAGCTGACGATCTACGACAACCTGGACGCCAAGACCGGCGACCTGTGCTGGAAGGACCTCTGCCGAGGCCCCCACCTGCCGTCCACCCGGGCCATCCCGGCGTTCAAGCTGATGCGCAACGCGGCCGCCTACTGGCGCGGCAGCGAGAAGAACCCCATGCTCCAGCGCATCTACGGCACCGCCTGGCCCACCAAGGACGAGCTGAAGGCGCACCTGGAGTTCCTCGCCGAGGCGGAGAAGCGCGACCACCGCAAGCTGGGCAACGAGCTGGACCTGTTCTCCGTCCCCGAGCAGATCGGCTCCGGCCTCGCCGTCTTCCACCCCAAGGGCGGCATCATCCGCCGGGTCATGGAGGACTACTCGCGCCGCCGCCACGAGGAAGAGGGCTACGAGTTCGTCTACACCCCGCACGCCACCAAGGGGAAGCTCTTCGAGACCTCGGGCCACCTGGACTGGTACGCCGACGGCATGTACCCGCCCATGCAGCTCGACGAGGGCGTGGACTACTACCTCAAGCCCATGAACTGCCCGATGCACAACCTGATCTTCGACGCGCGCGGCCGCTCCTACCGCGAACTGCCGCTGCGTCTCTTCGAGTTCGGGACCGTGTACCGGTACGAGAAGTCGGGCGTCGTGCACGGCCTGACCCGGGCCCGCGGCTTCACCCAGGACGACGCGCACATCTATTGCACGCGTGAGCAGATGTCCGAGGAGCTGGACTCCACGCTCACCTTCGTGCTGAACCTCCTGCGCGACTACGGCCTGACCGACTTCTACCTGGAGCTCTCCACCAAGGACCCGGAGAAGTTCGTCGGCTCGGACGAGGCCTGGGAAGAGGCCACGGAGACGCTGCGCCAGGTCGCCGAGAAGCAGGGCCTGCCCCTCGTCCCCGACCCGGGCGGCGCCGCCTTCTACGGCCCGAAGATCTCCGTCCAGGCCAAGGACGCCATCGGCCGCACCTGGCAGATGTCGACGATCCAGCTCGACTTCAACCTGCCCGAGCGCTTCGACCTGGAGTACACCTCCGCCGACGGCTCCAAGCAGCGCCCCGTCATGATCCACCGCGCGCTGTTCGGCTCCATCGAGCGCTTCTTCGCGGTGCTCCTGGAGCACTACGCGGGCGCCTTCCCGGCGTGGCTGGCCCCGGTCCAGGCCGTCGGCATCCCGATCGGCGACGCGCACGTGGAGTACCTCCAGAAGTTCGCCGCCGCGGCCAAGAAGAAGGGCCTGCGCGTCGAGGTCGACTCCTCCTCCGACCGCATGCAGAAGAAGATCCGCAACGCCCAGAAGCAGAAGGTGCCCTTCATGGTCATCGCGGGCGACGAGGACATGTCCCACGAGTCCGTGTCCTTCCGCTACCGCGACGGCTCGCAGGAGAACGGCATCCCCTTCGACGAGGCCATCGCGAAGATCCAGAAGGTCGTCGAGGAGCGCGCCCAGGTCTGATCACACGGCGTACGGGCCCCCGGGGAGATCCCGGGGGCCTTTGCCGTCCCCCCAGCTCGACGCCATATGCTGCACTGCATGACGAGTGAGCCGGAGCAGCAGCTGGGAGTGGGGACGCAGGACGCGTTCCAGCGTCTGTGGACGCCCCATCGGATGGCCTACATCCAGGGCGAGAACAAGCCCACCGGCCCGGGCGCCGGCGACGGCTGCCCCTTCTGCTCGATCCCGGCCAAGTCCGACGAGGACGGACTCGTCGTCCGGCGCGGCGAGCAGGTCTACGCGGTGCTCAACCTCTACCCGTACAACGGCGGCCACCTGATGACGGTGCCCTATCGGCACGTCGCCGACTACACCGACCTCACCGCGGGGGAGACCGCCGAGCTCGGCGAACTCACCAAGCAGGCGATGACGGCCCTGCGCACGGCCTCCGGCGCCCACGGCTTCAACATCGGCATGAACCAGGGCACGGTCGCAGGCGCGGGCATCGCCGCACACCTGCACCAGCACATCGTGCCGCGCTGGGGCGGGGACACGAACTTCATGCCGGTGGTGGGGCACACGCGGGTGCTGCCGCAGCTCCTGGCCGACACGAGAAAGATGCTGGCGGACGCCTGGCCGACCAGTTAGCTCAGCCTGCGGGCAGGCGTGCCGCTGGGGCGATGGGGGTCCCCCCTGCTCGAGCGAAGCCGAGAGCTTGGGGGAGGGTGGGCGCAGGCGGCACCCCGCAGCGCCGGGCTGCGCACCCACCCGCGTCCCAGCCACAACGCAGGGCACCTCACCAACTAGGCGTCGTACACATCCGCCTTCTTCGGCGAAGCCTCCTGCACCGCCCCGCTGAGCGCCGCCGACCTGGAGCCGAACTTCTCCACGTCCACCCCGTTCTCCCGCAGCACCTTCAGCGCCGCCGTATGCACCACCCGCAGCACCGGAGTGGCCGCCCGCAGCGCGTCGTCGGCCATGAACCGGTGCCGCCACGGCTGGTCGGCCCACGCGTGCCGCAGGCCGAACGGCTCCGGCAGCGTCAGACCGCCGCCGAGCCACTTCAGCACCGGCGGGTACCAGGTCAGCGGGGCGCGCGCGGCCAGCCGTACCACCTCGTCGGCGTCGATCAGCGGGAGCTTCACCGTGCGGGTCTCCCAGAACCGGAGCGACTTCTGGACCGTCTTCTCCTTGGCGGCGGGCTTCTCGTTGAACAGGGAGTTCACCGGCCCCAGGGCGTGCCCGGTGACCTCGATGCGCAGCGTGTCGTGCAGCACGGTCACCGTGATCAGCATCGTGATCACCAGGTGGCCGTCCCACAAGGTCCACTGCACGCCCAGGTAGTGCCGGTCGCCGCTGCCGAACTGCTGTTTGTTGCAGATGTCCTGTATGGCGTGCGTCCGGACCGTGTACGCGTCGACGTCCGTGCCGCTCGGCCGGGACACCTCCGTCGCCTTCTCGCCGATCGGCGTGACGACCCAGTGCGTGATGGACGGCTTGGGGAAGCCGCCGGTGTTGATGGACGTACGCTCCAGCATGCCGAGGCCGCCCTGGATCGCCACGATGACGTCCCAGCTGCGGAACGGGTGGAACTCCTTGCCCGGCTCGGCGGAGACCAGCTCCTCGGCCAGCTGCCAGCTGCCCCAGCGCGTGCCCATGCCGAGTATGCCCTTGGGACCGGCGTAGAAGACCGAGTTGGAACGCTGCTCGGCCGCGAGGCGGGCCAGCTCCTTGCGGACCTGCTCGGCCGCGTCACCGGGGTTGCCGGGGACGGCCTCGGGGATCTTGGCGCCGACACCGCCGCCCGACAGCAGGCTCGACCAGCGCTCCCGCAGGTCCCGGGCGGTCCGCTCGCAGATGTGCTTGGCCCAGAACCAGCCGACGACCGGCATGATCACCGCCGCGCGCCCGTACAGGGCCCAGAATCCCGTGAACGGCATGCGCAGCAGGAACAGCACGGCCAGTGCGCCCACGGCGACCAGCAGCGTCGTGGCCAGGGCGCCCGCACGCTTGTCCTCGCGCTTGGCCATGGTGGTGCGCAGGGTGAACACCAGCAGCCACACGAGGAAGCCCGGCAGGAACAGGAGCCCGCAGATCACCGTGATCGCCGACAGCCGGTTGTCGCGGTCGCGGCGGATACGGTGGGCCGCCAGGCAGTGCTCCACGACGACCTGGGGCTCGATGCCGAAGGACTGGATGACCGGCTTGCGCTCGGCACCCAGCATCCGGTCGATCACCGCGCGCGAGAAGGCCTCGCCGAGCCTGGGGCGGAAGATCTTCGCCCAGGAGCGCGGCGGGGTCACCTTCGACTGGTGCCACTCGTTGTCGGCGGCCAGGATCTTGGTGACCTCGTCGTCCCGGTACGCCGCCGCGGCCAGCGCGTAGGTCGCCGCCGTCTGGCCGCTCGCACCCGCGAGAGGAACCTGGGCTCCCGGGCTGAAGTCGAATCCGTCCGTCACTGCCGCCCCCATCGCTGCCGCATCCGCATCTGCGGCCTTCCCGACTTCCGCGCTCCGCACACCTGTTGATCAGGTCATCAGCGTATCCGTCCGCAGCGGTGTGCGGGGGCGGGCGGCCTGTCAAGCGAGTCGCTGTACGAGGACGAGACGCTGGCCGGGGTGCGGGAGGCGCTGGGCGAGCGGATCCGTGCC